>DATDKQ010000042.1:0-11516 GCA_036519915.1 Solirubrobacterales bacterium
TTCCGCCGTCGCGGGCAGGCGACGACCTTGAGCACTCCGGCCTTCGGCTTCGAGGCGATCCCGCCTCCCCTGACCGAGACGCGGTAGCCCTTCGGATAGCGGGCCCGGCCTAGGAAGATCTCGCTCTGCCGTGCGCGCAGAACGCGCTTTGAGCTCTTCCTGACTCGACGCGCGAACTTCTTCCCACCCGGACCCTTGGTCGAGTAGGTGAGCCGGAAGATGCGCGTCGCCGGGTCGAACCGCCAGCCCGTCGGCGTACCGGCGACAAGCTGTGGATAGGGCTGCGCGAGGACGTCGAGCTTCTCTTGTTTCACGTTGGAGCCGGTGGGCGGCAGGTTCGGATCGACCACCACCGCCTGGGTTCCGGTGCCCGTGGTGGTCGGGTCCTGGCACTCGCAGTAGTGCCAGTACTCCCAGGAGACCATGTGACGGTCGGCCAGGGAGATGTTCGACTGAATCGTCGCCAGGTCGTCGGTGGCGCCGAACTCGCTCAGCATCAGGGCATCGCCGGTCGACCGCGACCGCTTGTCGGCGTTGGCGAGGACGTGCTCGTTCTGCTCGTCGCAGCTGGCCAGGTTGTACGGGGGCGCCGCGATCCCGGGGGTGCAGTAGAAGTGGAAGCTGAAGCCGGACGCTCGGTCCCCGAGCGCCGGGATGTTGGTGTCGGCGCCGAAGTTGAAGAGCACGTTCGGCTCGTACCAGACCAGCTTCTGGCGCTCGACGGCCCTGATCCGGTCGAGGACGCGCCGGTAGAACGGACCCAGCGCGCCGGTGTCGAAGGCCGGGCAGCCGGTCAGGGTCAGGCAGGTCGCCCACGGGGTCCCGGGCCAGGGCTCGTTCAGCAGGTCGAAGCCGATGGTGTGCCGGGCGGAGGCGAATCGGGAGGCGACGTGCCCCCAGGCAGCCGCGTAGCGGTCCTGCAAGCCGACTCCGCCCGGCCCCGGGTCGTCGGCCCAGAAGTGGTCGAAAGCGCGCAGCACCGCGGGCATGCCGAAGTAGTTGCCTGGGAAGCCGAGCTGCGGCTGGTTCGGCAGGCCGTCGTCCTGGACCGCCCAGTCCGGCCAGCCCTCGCCCTGGAAGCGCTCGTTGTACATGTCCTGGTGGAAGTCGAGTTGGCTGAAGATGCCGTGGTTCGCGAGGGTCGACTCGGTCGCGGCAATTTGACTCAGGTAGCCGTCGTCATAGCTCCCCGGGCTGGGCTCCACGCCCGCGTAGATCACGCCGAGGCGGACGACGTTGAACCCGTTTCGCTGGAGGAAGGCGGCGTCGTCAGCGCCGAAGCCGGTGGCCGCCGGGTAGTACGGCGGACGTTTGAAGACCATGTTGACCCCGTGCATGATCACTGTGCGGCCCTTGGCGTCCGTGATCCAGCGGCCGTTGTGGCCGAGGGGTGTGGTGGGCGCTGCCTGCGCCAGGGCGGGCACGAGCAGGAGGGCGAGCGCAACCAGGGCAGGGATCGCTCGCCGCATTCTCGCTAGACGCCTGGCGCCGCCGCTTCGGCCAGCTCGCTCATGTCCTCGAAGGTGGCGCTGGCAAGGGCCCTGACCACCACCGTGTCGAGCGCGCGATAGCGGGAGAGCTCTTCCTGGGCATCGCCGGCGTTCTCGGCCGCCACGCCCACGCTTCCCTCCGGCGCTCCCTGGCGATCGAAGTGGTTTCGGTAGCCCTGGTGCATGTCGCGATAGAACGACTCGTCCTTGGCCAGGCGCTCCTCCGCGCTGGCGCCGACCGCGGTGCGCACGTAGCCGAAGATCGGCGGAGGCTCCCTGCCCGCCTCACTCGCTCCGGCCTCTACCCACTGTCTGGCCTGCGCCGCGAACTCGGGCGTCATCCAGTTGAAAAAGACGCCGTCCCACTCCGAGCCGCCGAGGGCGGACATCTTCGGCCCCATCGCGGCGAGGACCAGACGGATTCCGGGGAGCGTCTCCCGAAGGCCGGGCAGAGCCTCCCGCATCCTGGTCAGCGGCTTCTCGGTGAAGCCCGCTCCCAGGCCGAGCCAGAGGCGGCCTCGGTCGAGGCCGAGGCGCTCGATGTCAGCGCTGATCTCCTCGGGGGACTGGCGGTCAAGCGCGATGACGGCGACACCGAGGTCGATCCGGTCGGCGCCCCTTGCGTACTCCGCCAGCGTCTCGAGGCCCTGGGCCCCCGGATGGTCGTTCGACCACATCGAGCTGTAGCCGAGCTCCTGGCAGCGGGCGGCCAGGGGGCTCGCGATCTCGGGGTCGAGCCCGGCGGTGACCCCGAACCCTCGGCTCACGAAGCCTTCTCGAGCAGTGCCACGCACTCGATGTGCGGGGTCTGGGGAAACATGTCGACGGGTTGCACGCGGCGCACCCTATAGCCGGCCTCCGCGAGCTGCGCGGCGTTCGGGGCGAGGGTGGTCGGGTTGCAGGAGACGTAGACGATGCGGGGCGCCTCACACTCGATCACCCGCCGCACCACCTTCTTGGAGAGCCCAGCGCGCGGTGGGTCGACGACCACGACGTCCGGCTTGCCGGCCTCTTCCACGAGTGGGCGGATCTCCTTACGGGCGTCGCCGGCGAGGAAGTGGGCGTTCTCGATCCCGTTGAGCCGGGCGTTCTCCTCGGCGTCCGCGATCGCCTCCGGGACGATCTCGACGCCCCAGACTTCGCCGGCCCGCGATGCGAGGCTGAGTCCCAGGGTCCCGATACCGCAGAAGAGGTCGAAGACGCGCTCGTTGCCCGTCAGTCCGGCCATCTCGGCCCCAATGCCGTAGAGGCGCTCGGCCATCTCCGTGTTGGTCTGGAAGAAGGCATTGTGGGAGATGCGGAAGCGCAGGCCGCACAGCTCCTCCTCGAGGTACTCGCTGCCGAGCACGCCCGTCGGACCTTCGGTGCCGCCGCTCGAGCCCTCGACGATCGTGTGCAGGTCGACGGGCGGGCGCGGGATCTCGGACGGTGAGGTGACCAGACGGGTCTGCAGCCGCCCGGTACGGCGGCCCTCGCGGACGACGAGGTTGCGGAGGATGCCCTTGCGCTTGCGACGGTCGTAGGCGGGCAGCCCCTCCGCCGCCGCCCAGGCCCGGATCTCGTTCCGCCGGGCGTTGTTGCGCTCGGAGGCGAGCTGGCAGTCCTCCGCGTCCACGATCAGGTCCCAGCGGCCGCGGGCATGGAAGCCGAGGGTGAGCTCACTATCGTGGTCGCCGAAGGAGTACTCGAGCTTGTTGCGGTAGCGCCACTGCTCGACAGCGGGCTCGATCTCCTGCAGCTCGAACCCTTCGAGGCCGCCGAGCCTGACCAGGGTGTCCTCGACCTGAGACTGTTTGTGGCGAAGCTGCTGCTCGTAGGGCAGGGACTGCCAGGGGGCGCCGGGGCAGGGTTGGCCGCCGTGGTCACACCGGGCCGGGACGCGGTCCGGCGATTCGTGGATCAGCTCGAGGGCAGCGGCCTCGGCGTAGCCGCGCTTTGCCTTGGTGACCTCTGCGCGAACGCGATCCCCGGGCAGACCGCCAGCGACGAAGACGACGTAGCCATTCCGGCGCGCGATGCCCCTGCCGCCGTAGGCGAGCGACTCGACGTCGAGGGTGAGCAGCTCGCCACGCCGCGGGCGCTCGGGCGACTGGGTGCCGCTGCGTTCCTCCGCGCTCAGGCTTTCGGGCATGCTCGGCCTATCGTTGCAGCCGCCCGTGGCCTGGGATCTCGACGAATACCGGCGGGACGCGGAGGTCTTCCTGGAGGAGATCGACCGCGAGTACTACCTGCACCTCGCCGGGCACAAGCCCGACCTGGAGATCGAACCGATCTACGAGCGGCATGAGGCCCTCTTCGAGCGCGCAGCGGTCGAGCGGGTGGCGGAGGCCAGACGCCGCGCGGAGGGCGAGGAAGAGGACCGCCTCCGGTATCTGCATCAGTTCGCCCTCGACGGCCACCTCGGGGCGGTCACACGATCACTCGAGACCCGTCTGGCCGAGCTCGAGGCCTCGCTCGAGATCGAGGTCGCCGGCGACACCCTCTCCTACCGGATGGCGCCGGTGGTGCAGGCCAACGAGCCGGACTCAGAGCGCCGCGGGGCGATCGAGGCCGCTCGCAATGCCGTGCTCGCAGAGAGGCTCAACCCACTCCACCTCGAGGCACTGGAGAGCGTGCACACCGCCTGCGCGGAGCTCGGCTGGCCCTCCTACCTCGACGCCTACTCGGATGTCCGCGCGCTGGACCTGAGGGCGCTCGCGGGGGAGCTCGACCGCTTCGCCGAAGCGACCGGGCCGGCCTATCCCGGGATCCTCGATCCAGAGCTGGAGCGGACCGTCGGGCTGACGCTCGGCGAGCTGCGGCGCTCCGACCTGGTGCGCTTCTTCCGAGCGGCACACCTCGACGGGCTCTTCCATGGCGAGCGGATGGTCCCGGCGCTGCGGGAGACCCTCGCCGGGATCGGCATCGACCTGGCCGCCCAGTCGAACGTCGTGCTCGACACCGAGAGCCGGCCGACGAAGAGCCCGCGGGCCTTCTGCTCCACGCCCCGGGTACCGGCCGAGGTCTACCTGGTGATGCCGCCGATCGGTGGGCGGGAGGACTACGCCGCGCTCTTTCACGAGGCCGGACATGCCGAGCACTACGGCTGCACCGACGCGGAGCTCGCCTTCGAGTTCCGGCATCTCGGGGACAACTCGGTCACCGAGTCCTACGCGTTCCTGCTCGAGGGCCTGACGGCGAACGCGGCGTGGCTCGAGAGGGTGCTCGGGATCGACGTGGCAGAGGCGGCCATCGAGCACGCACGCGCCTCGCGCCTGGTCTTCCTGCGGCGCTATTCGGCGAAGCTCGCCTATGAGGTCGAGCTGCACGGACCGGACGCGGATCTCGGCGCGATGCCCGAGCGTTACGCGAGCCTGCTTGGCGAGCGGATCGGGATCGAGTGGCCGCGCGAGACCTGGCTCGCGGACGTCGATCCGGGCTTCTATGTCGGCTGCTACCTGCGCGCCTGGGCCCTGGAGGTCGATTGGCGCACGGAGTTGGGGGAACGATTCGGCGCCGAGTGGTTCGCCGAGGGCGAGGCGGGGACCTGGCTGCGGAGTCTATGGGGCCAGGGCCAGCGGCTCGATGCGGACCGATTGCTCGATCAGGTCACCGGCCGCAGGCTCGATTTCGGGCGGCTGGCCGCCGAACTGAGCTAGGGCGCCGGGTATAGGCTTGGCCCGCACTTTCCGCGAATCCCCAAGAGGAGGTCCAAGGTGGAAGCAGGCGAGAGTGGTGGTGGCGGTGGCATGCGGGACCAGGTCCAGAAGGCGATCGATGATCTGCGCTCGGCCGGGGAGAAAGCGACGGGCGACGTCCGTTCGAGCATCGACGACGCGATCTCACGGCTGCGGGACGTTTCGGGCGATGCAAGCTCGAAGGCGTCGGACCAGGTCTCGAATTGGCGCGACACCCTGGACAACGCTACCCAGGACGTCCGCAAGGAGCTCGCCAAGCTGGCGGTTCGCGCGCAGAGCTCGACCGAGGCGCTCGATGAGATCGCGAAGGAGATCGACGACCGCCGCAAGTCGGTCGGCTCCGGCGGTTCCGGCAGCTCTAGCTCTTGAGCTTGCGGTCGAGGGAGCCGAGCAGGCTCTTCCGGGCCTTGTTGCTGCGCTCGTAGTCGCGGACCTTGCGGAGCTGGCCGGGGCTCAGTTCCTGGAGCCGACGCTCGATCTGCCGGACCGTCAGCTGGTCGTACGCGGTGATCGGGAAGCCGGGGACGCGGGCTGCTCGGCGGACCTTGTCGGCGCCGGCCAGCGGCTTGTCGGCCGCCTTGACGGCTCGCTTGCGTGCCTTCTGCGCGTGGCTGCCGGCCTCCTTCCGTGCCCGACCCGGTGCGTCGCGAGCCTGCGTGAGCAGGCGCTCGAGCTGGCTCAATAGGTCCTCGGCCTGATCTCGCCCGCGCGTCACCAGTCGCCCGATCATCTCGTCCGCGTCGCCGCGGGTCATGCGGCCCCGCCGCACGGCGTCGTCGACCACATCCTGGAGGCGGTCGCGCGAGATGGTGACGCTCTTCTCGAGGGCGTCCCGGAAGGCCTGAACGCTCTGCTCCGCGCGTGAGCTCTGCTCCGCTCGCGGGCTCTTCTTCCCTTTCGCCTTGGACGCCGCAGCCATCGGACCGGGACTATCCCAGATCTGAGAATTTTCCAATCACGGGGTTGTGATCAGAGAGACGGATCAGCAGGCCGGTCTCGGGGTCTGGGACGTCACGGGCCTCTGGCGGCAGCGCAGCGGGATGCTCGATTACCTCGAGGCCGCGGACGAGGAGGTGGCTCAGCCGGTCAGGGGCGGTGTGGGGGGCGAGGCCATAGCGGTCCTCCAGCTGGTCGAAGAGCCGGCTCGCTTTGGGCCGGACATTGAAGTCGCCGCCGAAGACCAGCGGACCCGATCCCGCTAGGGCCGTGGCGCGCTCGGCAGCGTCCAGGAGCTCGAGCTCGGCAGACGTCGGCTCTGTGCTGACGTGGAGGTTGGCCACGCAGAGGCCGGATTCCATGCGGGTCAGGGCCATCACCCGGGTCTCGGGCTTGCGGGTCAGAACGACGCGCTGGCGCTCCACGATCGGCCCGGCGCCGGGACGGACGAGGGTGGTGTTCGAGCCGCCCTCCCAGGCGCCGAGCAGGTCGGGGCGCCAGCGGGCGATCAGCGAGGTGAGGGGCTGGAACCAGTTCCGGCCGCTGAAGGCGCGGTGGGCCTCGGCGCCGCACGCCGTGGCCATCCGATTCCTCCAGCTGGGCGGGAACTCCTGGAAGAGGGCGACGTCCCAATCGATGCCGCGGATCAGGTCGGCGAAGTGATCGACGAGGTCCCAGTTCGTCTGCTCGTAGCGCTCGCCGAGGCGGGGTCCCCGGCGGAAGTTGCCCTTATGAGCGCGGACCTGGAGCTCGGGGTCGGGCGGCCAGTCGCGGCCGTGGAACACGTTCCATGTCATCGCGGTGAGTTGCACGGCCCTAGTATCGGCGGCTCGATGGTTCCACCGACCGCCCAGCTTCCAGCCAGCAACTTCCTGACCGGGGAGGAGCTCGACCGCGAGGAGTTGCTCGGGCTACTCGAGTGGGCCGAGCAGCTGAAGCGCGGGCGGGAGCAGGGGGAAAGCCGGGATTCGCTTGCCGGTCGTTCCGTAGCGCTGATCTTCGAGAAGCCCTCGACGCGGACCCGTGTCTCGTTCGAGGTCGGGGTGGCCGAGCTGGGCGCGACGCCGATCGTGTTGCGCGCCGACGAGCTGCAGCTGACGCGCGGCGAGTCGATCGCCGACACCGGCCGGATTCTCTCCCGGTACCTGCACGGGATCGTGATCCGCTCGGGTTCGGATGAGAGGGTCCGCGAGCTCGCGGAGGGAGCGACCGTCCCTGTGATCAACGGGCTGACGCCGGAGCACCATCCCTGTCAGGCGCTCGCCGATCTGCTGACGCTCAAGGAGCGCTTCGGCGAGCTCGACGGCCTGCGCCTCCTCTACGTGGGGGACGGGAACAACATGGCGCGGTCGCTGGCGATCCTGGGTCGGACCGCGGGGATCGAGGTGGTGATCGCGAGCCCGGACGGCTATCGGATCGAGGATGGGCTGGCGGAGCTCGCCGATGACCCCCGTGCCGCCGCTTCCGGAGCGGATGCGATCTACACGGACGTCTGGGTGAGCATGGGGGATGAGAACGAGGCGGAGGACCGCCGGCGCGACCTGGCGCCCTTCCAGCTGAACGACGAGCTGCTCGACGCGGCCTCGGAGCGGGTGATCGCCCTCCACTGCCTGCCGGCCCATCCGAGCGAGGAGATCACCTCCGAGGTCCTGTATGGGGAGCGCTCGGCGGTCTGGGACCAGGCCGAGAACCGCCTGCACGCGCAGAAGGCGCTGCTCGAGAGGCTGCTGGGCCGCTAGGCGGCCTCGGGGTCGCGGGGCTCGCAGACGACCACCGGGATGCGTCTGCCGGCCGAGTCCGCGCGCCGCTGGTAGTCGTCGTAGCCGGGATAGAGCTGCGTCGCCTGTCGCCAGAGGCGATCGCGCTCCTCTCCCTCGGCCTGACGCGCGCGATAGGCGCCACCTCGCCCGCCTGCCCAGAGCTCGATGTCGGGGTTCGCGCTCAGGTTGTGGAACCAGCCAGGATGCGTCGGCTTTCCGGTCTGCGAGGCGATCAGGACGACGTTCGGGCCGTCGGTGAAGTAGACCAGCGGGGTGGTGCGCTCCCTCCCGCTCTTCGCCCCGATGTGGGTGAGCAGCACGGTCGGGGAGCCGCTCGGCATCTTGAGCAGTCCGCGGCTTGCCCGCATCAGGTGCGGGTCGACCTTGTTGGCGACGTTCAGCGCCATCCATCCCCCGAACCTGCCCTTCGCGAGCCGGCGCAGGGCACGCTGAACCGGATTGCGCGGCTTCGCCGGATCGAAGTCGGGGACCCGTCCCACGGGCGCAGCCTAGACTGGCCTAGGCGGCCCCGTGGTGTAACGGTCAGCACGCGAGGTTTTCAACCTCGAAGAGCCGGGTTCGATTCCCGTCGGGGCTACTGCAGCAGCGACCGCCGACAGCGGCGCACCTGTTTCGCGATCGCCCCAGCGCGCACCGTGTAGCCGGTGGCGATCGGATGAACGCCGTCGGGCCCGAACCAGCCGCGGTTGTGGGCGGCGATCGCGGCCCAGTCCACCACGCGGAGGTGGTCGTTGCGTCTCGCGATTCGATCCAGCACCCTGTTGTAGCCGGCGTAGGTCGCCCCGGAGACCGCGGGCCTGACGATGTTCGGCCAGACGACGCAACCGTGCTTCCCGACTGCACGCAGCGACTTCCGGACGGAACCCTCGAAGCTCGACACCGCGTGAGGATCGTCGTTCGTCCCGAGGCTCGCCACCACCACGGGCGGCAACCCGCTGTGCCGCCGCGCGAGTTCCGAGGCGCCCTCCGGCGCGTGCTTCGAGATCGAGACCGAGCTCCGGATCCGCCAGCCGTGCAGATAGCGAGGGAGATACGGCCTGGTCCCCACCGCGAGCGAGTCCCCGACCACAAATAGCCGCTTGCCGACGGCGTGCCGCCCCGATCGCGCGGCGGACGGCCCCGTCGGCGCCACTGCGACCACCACCGCCAGCGCGCCAAGGGCGACGGCCACGACCCGCCTAGTCACCGGGCACGCTCCCCGCCGCCCCTCCGTACGCACCACCCGCCCCGCAGGTGGTGATCGCCGCCGCGATCGCCTGGGCGCGCGCCTCGTAGCCGCTCGGGGTCGCGTGGACTCCGTCGGGGGCGAGCAAGCTCGGGTCACGCCTCACGATCCCGACCCAATCGACGACGGTCAGGTTCAGGTTGGCTGCCGCGACCTGCCCCAGGACCCGGTTGTACCCCGCATAGCTCACCCCGTTGTATGGCGGGCGGACGATGTTCGGCCAGATGACGCAGCGGTTGGCGCCGGCCGCCTCGAGGACCGCCTGCACCTGACCTTCGAAGGTGGAGGTCGCGCTGGGATCGTCGTTGGTCCCGAGGCTGACAACGAGCACGGGAGGGAGGTTGCCCGCGCTGGTGATCTCGGACACCCCATCGGCGGTCGGCCGCCCCGTGTAGGCCGAGGTCCGGATCCGCCAGCCGGGCAGCAGCTGGGCGAGGGGCGCCTCGGTCCCCTCGGCCAGTGAGTCCCCGACGACGAGCGCTCGTCCGCTGGCCGCCTGTGCCGACCCGCCCGTCGCCCCCGGGGCGGCCTCGCTTTCCGCTTTCGGCGCAGCCGCCGGTGGCGTCTGGCTCGTCTCCGGCGTTCCGGCAAGGGTCCCGTAAAGCGCGAGCAGGATCAACAGCAGGGTCCCCATCCCAGGTCGAACTTAGTCCATCTGCCGCTGGAGGCGCTCAACTACGCTGCCAGAGTGCTGCCCGAGATCCACATCGGATCGCTGACCCTCCAGACCTTCGGGATCTGCTTCGCGCTCGCCTTCCTCGCGGCCGGCGCGCTGGTCTGGAGGCGGCTCGGCGAGCTCGGCAAGCCCGTCGACTGGGCCTACGAGATCAGCTTCGCCGCCCTGCTCGGCGGCCTGATCGGCGCCCGGCTCGACTTCATTCTCGAGAACTACAGCGACGTCAAGGGCGACCTGCTCGGCAACCTCTTCTCCGGCTCGGGACTGGTCTGGTACGGCGGCGCAATCGGCGGCGCGATCGGCGTTCTCCTCTGGGCCTGGTGGCGCAAATACCTCACCCTGGGCCTGCTCGACCTCACCGCCCCCGCCCTCGCCATCGGCTACGCGATCGGCCGCTGCGGCTGCCAGGTCTCCGGCGATGGCGACTACGGCAAAGCCTGGGACGGGCCCTGGGCGATGTCCTACCCGGACGGCACCAAGCCCATCGACACGCCCGTCCATCCGACTCCGGTCTACGAGACCCTCGTTATGGGCCTGGTCGCCCTCCTGCTCTGGCGTCTCCGCGACCGCCTCACCAACGGACTGCTCTTCGCCCTCTATCTGCTCCTTGCGGGCACCGAGCGCTTCCTGGTCGAGTTCATCCGCCGCAACTCTGACGTCGCCCTCGGCCTCACCCAGGCCCAACTCGTGAGCCTGGCGATGATGATCGCCGGCGGGGTCTGGCTGGCCCTCGCCTTCCGCAGGGCTCCACGCCCCGCGCCGGCCTGAGCATCACAGTCGAGGAGCCCGATGACTCCAGGACTCTGACCAGGGGGAGGACTCGCCGGACGAGGGCTCGGCGGAGCTCTAGCGGCTAGACCGAGCGGAGCAGGCCGCCGTCGAGCGGGATCACCGCTCCCGTGAGATAGGCGGCCCGCTTCGAGCACAGGAACGCGACCAGGTCGCCGTACTCCTCCGGCCGCCCGAGTCGGCGAGCGGCGATCCGCTCCCTCGCGGCCGCCTCCGCCTGCTCCATCGATCCGTGGCGGTCGGCCAGCCGGTCGGTCGCGAACATTCCAGTGGCCACGGTGTTGACCGTGATCCCGTCCCCGGCCACCTCGTCGGCGAGCGTCTCCAGCAGCCCGAGCGCCGCCATGCGGTTCGCGTTGGAGAGCGCCAGCCCCGAAATCGGCTCGCGGATCGAGCTCGAGGACACGTTCACGATCCGGCCCCAGCCTCGTTCCCGCATCCCGGGCAGCACCTCCTCGATCAGGACTCGCGGTGCCAGGACCAGCGAACGGAACGCCGCCTCCCATTCCTCCAGCGAGTTGTCGAGCGCCCCGCCGCCCGGCGGCCCACCCGTGTTCGCGACCAGGATCTCGATCGGCCCGAGGGCCTCGGCGACCTCACCTGCGAGCTCGCGCACGCGGGCCAGATCACCGGTGTCGGCCGGGAATGCCTGGACGTCTCCTCCGATCTCCTCCACCGCCGCCCTCAGCGCCTCCTCCGATCGGCTCGAGATCGCGACCCGCGCGCCCTCGCGCGCGAGCGCACCAGCGATTCCCTTCCCGATCCCCTGGCTGGCCGCCATCACCAGCGCGGTCCGCCCCTCGATGCCTAGGTCCACCCCAACCTCCCCGGCCTTCCCGCCAGCCAGGCGCACCAGGCCGCGAACGCGGCGACCGCGATCGCGACACCCAGCCAGTGCACCCCGGCCAGGACCGCGACGGCGCTGGGGATCCCGGCCAGCAC
>DATDKQ010000043.1:0-6438 GCA_036519915.1 Solirubrobacterales bacterium
GAGGCACTCCTCGATCGCGATCGCCAGGCCCTCCGTAGCCGAGGGCGCGGCCGCGGGGCCGGCGGCGAAGCGCTCGTCCGCGGCCAGCTCGAACGATTGGAGCAGCGCCTGTGCGAGCAGCTCCTCGCGGGTGGAGAAGTAATGGTGAACCAGGGCTGTCGAGGCGCGGGCCCGGTTCGCCACCCTGGCGATCCGAACCTCGTCGATCCCGTCCGAGGCGATCAGCTCGGTCGCGGCTCGGAGGATCCGCTCCTGGGCGTCGGGCTCATCCGACCGCGGGGCGCTCGCCTCCTCCATGGATCCAGACTAGGGCGCGGCTCAGGCGGCCACGGCCGCCAGACAGGTCTCGGCTGCCCGCCTGCCCGAGCGGATCGCACCCTCCATGTGAATGTGGCCGACACCGGCGATGTCGCTGCAGGCCCAGTCGATAGGTCCCACGGACCGGGGCAGGTCGGCGCCGAAGCGGGTGAGGCCGCCCAGGCCGAAGCTGGTTCCGTACGCGCCCCGAGTCCACTCCTGAGCGGACCAGTCGGTCTCGATGTAGCCGACCGGCTCGAGCGCTCGCGACCCGACGTACTTCGCCATCCCTTCCAGCACCTCGCGGCGTCGCTCCTCGTCGCCCAGCCGCCCGGCCCGCTCGGCGTTCTCACCGGCCAGGAAGGTCAGGAGGACGCCGGCGGAGGCGGAGGGCGGCGAGTTGTCGTAGAGCTCGCGCACGAGCTCGTAGGGCGCGAAGCCCTGGCCCGAGAGTCCTTCTTCCCGCCAGAAGGGAGTCTCGTAGACCGCAAGCACCTTGTTGATCGATCCCTGCGACAGCGACTGCGCCATCCGCATGCGCCAAGCCGGCAGGGCCGGCCGGAAGCGGATCGAGGTGGTGAGATTCGGCGGCACCGCGACTATCGCCCGGCGACCCTCGGCGATCAGGCCCTCTGCCTCGACCACGACCGAATCGTCGTCCCAGCGGATCTCACGCACCGGGGCGCTCAGCGACGCGCGATCGCCCAACCGCTCGGCCAGTCGCAACGAGATCAACTGCGAGCCGCCGACGACGCGCTTAGCCAGGCACTGTTCAGGCTCGAACAACTCGTAGGTGCCGCCCGCCCCCGCGATCATCCACAGCCCTTGGAGGAGGGAGAAGGTGTGTGCGGGCTTCGCTAGGAAGCCCCCGGCGAGCCACGAGCGCATCATGTCGCGCGCCATCTCGTCGGAGATCTCCTCCCGCAGCCAAGACTCGAAGGTGATGCGGTCGAGCCGCTCGGCGTCGGGGTGCTCCCAGGGGGTCTCGGGGTCCATCTCCTTCGCGAGCGAATCGAGCTTGGATTCAGCCGCCTCGAACGCCTTCTCGGAGCTTTCCCCCAGCGGCGCGTCATGCCCCTCGTAGCGGTGGCTCATTCCCTTCTGATCCACGAAAACGTGCTGCCCGGTGCGGAAGGTGTCAAAGAGCTCGATCTCCAGATCTGCCAGGAGCTCGTGCATCGCCGACTGGTAGGGCGCCACCCACTGCCCTCCGAGCTCGTTAGCCTCGCCGCCGATCTCGGTGTTCCAGGTGCGGCCGCCGACGCGATCCCGCGCTTCGAGCACGTGGACCTCGCTGCCCGCGGCGGTCAACTCAGTGGCCGCGGTCAGCCCCGCGATACCTCCTCCGATAACAATGACGTCGGTTTCGATCCTGCGTGCTGCCGGGCCGACCTCGCCGAGACTCTCCGCGATCCCGCTCACGCCGAGACCGCCTCGCGGTCCCGCAGTGCCTCCATGTAGCGGTCGGCGACCATCCGGTCGAAGGCGTGGGTGTCGGTCTCCTCCAGCGAGTACCGCCCCGAGGTGTAGCCCCTGGAGCCGGCGCCCATCTGGGCGAGCTGGCAGACGTACCAATCCTGGCGGTTGGTGGTGTCCCAGAACTCGATCGCGTCGGAGGGGTCGAAGCCGGGCGCGTCGATGGTGGCCGGCTCGAAGAAGAACTCGCAGACGACGTCTGTCCGGTCGGCCGCGCGCGGGTAGAGGGTGTGCAGCATCACGTAGTCGGGATGGAACGAGACCAGGGCGTTCGGGAAGAGCGCGACGTAGATGATCGAGCCCAGCTCCTCCGCCGACAGGCCGGCGATGGGCGGCCGCTCGCTTGCATGGCCCCCGCCGCTTCCCATCGTCGCCGCGCCCTCGCCCGTCAGGGTCATGGAGCCGCCGCACCAGGCGCCCTCTCCCTCCATCTCCTCGCCGCTCATGTAGTTGCTGAGCGCGTTCAGCTCCGGGTGCACGCCGGGGCAATGCAGGCACTCGTTGTAGTTCTCGACGATCCCCTTCCAGTTGGCGGCCACCGTGTAGTCGACCTTGCCCGCGCTCCGAAGCTCCGCGGTCCGGTAGCGATCGAGGTGCTCGAGCAGGTCACCGATGTGCTCGCCGGGATCCGGTGCCTCGCCCCCGAGGTCGATCAGGAGCAGGCCGCCGATCGTCGAGAGGCGCACCGGCGCCAGCCCGTTGCAGGTCGGGTCGAAGCCCTCGACTCCGTCCATGTGCGGGGAGGCGCGGAGTGAGCCGTCCAGGTCGTAGGACCAGGCGTGGTAGGGGCACCGCAGGCGCCGTTTGACGCTGCCCTCGCCCTCGGTGATCAGGCGGGATCCGCGGTGCCGGCAGACGTTGTGGAAGGCGCGCGGCCGGCCGTCCTCGCCACCGATCACGATGACGCTGTCGCGACCGATCTCGCGCATCAGGAAGCGCCCGGGCTCTCTCACTTGGGAGACATGCCCGACGCAGATCCAACCGGCAGCGAAGATCTCCTCCAGCTCCCAGTCGAGTACGGCCGGGTCGGTGAACGCGGCGGGCGGCAGCATCGTTGCCTGCTCCAGGGGCCGCAGCGTCTCCGAGACCTGTGCGGAGTCCAGCGGCAGGGCGGGCGTCATCGCGCCATCGTATGGAGTCTTGACTTTGTAGTCAAGCGGCATTAACGTGCCCAGGATGCCGGCCACGGCGCCTGTCGGCGACCTCTCGAACCCGATTCCGGGGCTGGACGACCGAGCCAGGGAGATCCAGGCCCGCGCCCGCGCGTTCGTCGAGGAGGTGCTGATGCCGCTCGAGGAGGAGGCGGAGGCACGCGGAGGCAGGCTGCCCGAGGAAGACGTGGCGCGTGTCCGCTCGGAGGCGATCGAAGCCGGGCTGGCCGGGGGGCTACACGCCCCCGAGGCGGGCGGCCAGGGCTGGACGCGGACCGAATGGGTCCTCGTCGAGGAGCAGTACGGGCGCAGCACCAACGCGATCAACTGGCACGTCCCGAACGCCTACAACGTCTGGGAGCACGGCAGCGAGGCCCAGATCGAACGCTATCTGCGTCCAGCGCTGCGCGGCGAGGCGAAGGATGCATACGCCGTCACCGAGCGCGGGGCGGGCTCCGACCCGTCGCGGATCGAGGCGACCGCCACGCGAACGGACGGTGGCTTCCTGATCAATGCGGAGAAGTGGTTCGTCACCTCCGGGGACGTCGCCACGGTCCTCGTGGTGATGGCGAATCTCGTGGATGGGGCGGACCGCCTGCCGACGCTCTTCGTCGTCGACAGCGACCGCACTGGCGTCGAGACCGTCGACGACCCCGACTTCACGCATAGCTATCCGGACCGTCACCCGACGATCCGCTTCACCGACGTCGAGATCGGTCCCGAGGACTTCATCGGGGAGATCGGCGCCGGCGACGAGCTGCAGCGCTCCTGGTTCAGCGAGGAGCGGCTCGGGATCGCCGCGAGGGGCGTCGGGTCGATGTGGAGGCTGCTGGAGGAGACGGTCGACTGGGCCACCGCCCGCGAGCAGGGCGGCGAGCGGATCTACGACTATCAGGGCGTCTCATTCCCGCTGGCCGACTCGGGCGCCGACGCTGCCGCGGGGCGGCTGCTCGCCCTCCAGGTCGCGGCGATGATCGATGCCGGCGCCGACCCCAAGCTCGCCCACCACAAGGCCTCGATGGCGAAGCTGTTCGTCAGCGAGGCCGCCTGGCGCTGCGCGGACCGCTGCGTGCAGGTCTTCGGCGGCCGCGGATACGTGCGCTCCAACGTCGCCGAACGATTCCTGCGCGAGCTCAGAGTCGACAGGATCTGGGAGGGCACCAGCGAGATCCAGCGGCTCATCATCGCCAGGGGCCTCGAGCGGCGAGGGGTCGAGCGCATCCTCCACTAGTGCCCGAGGGAGCCCCGCACCGGCCCGATCCGGCGCCTCTGTTGGAGCCGCGCTCGGTGGCTGTCGTTGGCGCAAGCGACCGGTCGGGCTCCTACGGCGACACGGTCATGCGCAACCTGGAGCGGGCCGGATTCGCCGGCCCGGTCTGGGGCGTCCACCCGACCAGGGACACGGTGCACGGGCGGGATTGCGTGCCATCCCCGTCGGATCTGCCGGAGCCGGTCGACGCGGTCGTCTTCGCCATACCCGCGGCCAAGGTCGCCGCTTCCCTCGCCGAGGCGGCCGAGCGCGGTTGCCGGGGTGCGATCGTCATCGCCGCTGGCTTCGGCGAGGCGCCGGGCGGGGGATCGCTTGAGCGCGAGCTGGCGGAGGTCGCCGGGAGGGCGGGGATCCCGCTCTGCGGCCCCAACGGCAACGGGATCATCTCCGTGGGGGCCCGCGCCCCTCTCTGGGGGGACTCGGTTCCGGAGCTCCGGCCCGGGCCCGTGGGGATGATCACCCAGAGCGGCAATCTCGCCGTCAACGCGATCGGCTCGCGGCGGGGGATCGACTTCCACACCTTGGTCTCCGCCGGCAACCAGACCGTTCTCGATGCTGGCGACTGGCTCGCGGCCCTTGCTCGCAGGGAGGGGATTCGCTCGATCGCACTATTCCTCGAGGAGGACGGCGACGGCGCCAGGCTGGCCGAGTCGCTCGCGCTTTGCGCCGAGCGCAGAGTCGGCGTCGCGGTGCTGAAGGTGGGTGAATCCCGCGCCGGCGCGGAGGCGGCGGCCGCGCACACCGGCGCGGTGGCCGGCGACCAGCGGGCCTTCCGGGCGCTCGTGGAGGAGGCAGGCGCGACCTGGGTCCGCGACCCCCACGGGCTCCTCGAGGCCGCTCGCGTCCTCGCCGAGCCGCGCGCGCGGCCGAGCCGAGACGAACCGGGCGGTCTCGCCGTCCTCACCTGCTCGGGCGGAGACTCGGGCATTGCCGCCGACCTCGCCGAAGAGGAGGGGATCGAGCTGCCCCCCCTGGCCGACGAGACCACGCGGAGGCTCGCCGAGCTTCTTCCGTCCGCGGCGACGCCGGGGAACCCGCTCGACTACACGTCCCTGATCTGGGGCGAGAGCGAGCTGCTGGCCTCGATCGTCGAGGCGGTCGGCCGGGACCCCGGCATCGACCAGCTGCTGCTGCTCTACGACCACCCCGCCGGCCTGCGCCCGGAGCACGAGGCGGAGTGGCGCGCGGTTCGAGCCGGACTGGCCGACGGCGCGGAGCGTTGCGATGCGGCTGCGCTGATCGCGTCGACGTTGCCGGACCTGCTGGACGAGGCCGCCGCGCGCGAGCTCTCCGCCCGCGAGATTCCGGTGGTGGCGGGCGTCGCCACGGCGCTGGCGTGTGTCCGCGCACTGGCGGTCGAACCGGGCGATCCAGCCCGCCTTCGGGCGATCGCCGCCACGGCCTCCAGGGCCCGCCAGGGGACGAACGGAGCCCCCGGCGAGTGGCTGGGCGAGGCGGAGTCGAAGCGACTGCTTCGCGACCACGGCCTTCCCGTTCCCGAGGGCGTCGAGCTCGAGGTGGCGGACGAGGACGGCTGCGTCGCCAGCGCGAAAGAACTCGGCTGGCCTGTGGCGCTTAAGCTCTCCGGCCCGGCATTGCGACACAAGAGCGACTCGGGCGCGCTCACCCTCCACATCGCCGGCGAGGCCGACCTGCGCCGGGCCCGCAAGCACCTGCTGGGATTGCCGGAGGCGGACGGCGCGGTCCTGATCGTCGAGCGCATGGCTGAGCCGGGCGTCGAGCTGCTGATCTCCGCCTGCGCCGACGCGGTCGTCCCCGTGATCACCGTCGCGCTCGGCGGTATCTGGACCGAGTTGCTGGGCGATGCAGCCGTCGTCCCCCTGCCGGCCGACGCCACGCGGGTCGCCGACGCGATCCGGTCCCTGAGAGGCGCCCGCGTGCTGACCGGCGGACGAGGCGGCGATCCCTTCGACCTCGACGCGGCGGCGGAGCTCGCCGCGCGGCTCGGTGACCTGCTGCTCGAGCGGGGGCTGCGGCTCGTCGAGCTCAACCCGGTTGTCGTGCACCGCCGGGGCTGCGTGGCGGTTGACGCCCTCGCCTGCTTGTGAAATTGACTACAAGGTCAACACTCTGCTAGGGTGGCGCCATCGAGGCGGCGACCAGCACCCCCGCTCCCAGCGCACCGGCCATCCCGGGGCCACCGCCCGCGAGCTACGACGCGATCGTCGTGGGCGGGGGGCACAACGGTCTCACCACCGCCGCCTATCTCGCCCGCTCCGGGCT
>DATDKQ010000044.1:0-2297 GCA_036519915.1 Solirubrobacterales bacterium
AAGCTGGTCGGGCCCGACGGCGCCGTAGAGGCCGTTTACGTGCTCAAGGTCCCCGAACAGCTGCCGCTCGACGGAGGTCTTGAGCAAGAGGAGCAGGAAGCGCGGCGGGTGCTGGAGGTAGCGCGTCTGCAGGCGAAGGTCGCCGGCTGCAGGGTGCGCTGCCGGTTGATCCGGACGCGGAGCCCGGGGCGCGCGATTGTCGAGGAGGCGGAGGAGCGCCGCTCGGACCTGATCTACATCTCGACTGAGCACGCCCCCAGCGAGGAAGGGCTGCTCGGCCGGACGACCAGATACGTGCTCGCCCACCGGCCCTGCCGGGTCGTCGTCGAGCACGATCCGACCACCACTGGGATTGGACAGAACCGAGACGGCGTAGTCCCGGCGGGTGTGCTTGTGGGGGGCGGATAGCGTGAGCGAAATCGATCCGCGGCACAAGCATCCTCTTCACGAGGCATCGCACACGGTTGGTGTGAAGGAGCCTCCGAAAGCAGAGGATGGCAAGGTTCGCACGGGCAAGCGGCCCGGCGAGAGGCAGATCTTCAACGAGGCTTCGCACAAGCTCGGCTACTGGCGGCCAGAGGCTCCGAGTGACAACGCAGAGGACGCGGAGGCCGTTCGCAAGCGCTTCGAAGCGCTGCAGGACACCAAGCGGGACGTAATCACTGACGCCAGCAAGCTCGTGCTCGCACTTGGCGCCCTCGGCGTCGTTTACGGCGACATCGGGACGAGCCCGCTGTACACCGAGCAGGTCATCTTCACGACCCACCGAGCCGCCGCGCATGCGACGACGGCTGGCGTCTACGGGGTCGTCTCGCTGATCTTCTGGGCCCTGACGATCATCGTCTCAATCAAGTACGCGGGGTTCATCATGCGCGCCCACAACCATGGGGACGGCGGCATCATGGCGCTGGCCTCCCTCCTCCAGCGTCACAAGGCCACCCGCGTGGCGACGCTGGTGACCCTCGGCATCTTCGGCGCCGCGCTGTTCTTCGGCGACGGGATCATCACACCCGCGATCTCGGTCCTCGGCTCGGTTCAGGGCCTGAAGGTGATCGAGCCGCAGCTCGCTCACCTCGTGGTGCCGATTTCGGTTGTGATCCTGCTCGCCATCTTCTTCATCCAGCGGCGCGGGTCGGGCACGATCGGATTTCTGTTCGGTCCAGTGATCCTGGTCTGGTTCATCGCGATCGGGCTCCTGGGACTGAACCAGGTGCTGAAGGATCCGGCAGTCTTTCAGGCGCTGTCACCCACGTGGGGGGCTCGGTTCCTGGCCGACCACGGCGCGGCGGGATTCCTGACGCTCGGGGGCGTCGTCCTAGCCGTCACCGGCGCGGAGACCCTGTACGCGGACAGGGGTCACTTCGGCGCCGGGCCGATTCGGCTCGGCTGGTTTGCGGTCGCGTTCCCCGCCCTGATGCTCAACTACCTCGGCCAAGGTGTCCTGATCCGCGATGACCCGAGCACCGCGGTCAACCCCTTCTTCCTGATGGTTCCCGACTGGGCCCAGTACCCGATGCTCTTCCTCGCAACTGCGGCGACCATCATCGCCTCCCAGGCCGCAATTTCGGGTTCGTTCTCGGTTGCCCGGCAGGCGGTCCAGCTCGGCTACCTACCACGCCTCACCATCCTCCACCCCTCGAAGGTCGAGGGGCAGATCTACGTCCCGATCGTCAACTGGGGGCTCTGTATCGGGGTGATCACGCTCGCGCTGATCTTCCAGTCCGCCGACAAGCTCGGAGACATATACGGCGTTGCGGTCACCGGGACCTTCATCCTCAACACGCTGCTCTTCGCGGCGGTCGCCCGGCTGCTTTGGCGAACTCCGAAGCGGAGGCTCGTGCCGGTCGTGGTCCTGTTCTTGACCGTCGAGGTGTCGTTCTTCGCCGCCAACATCGCCAAGGTCGAGCATGGAGCCTGGCTTCCGCTCGTCGTTGCGCTGGTGATCGCGATCGTGATGATCAACTGGCGCCGGGGGCAGGAGATCGTCACTCGCATTCGGACCGCCAAGGAGGGGTCCCTAACCGAGTTCCTGGATCGCCTCTCTGCCGAGGACCCTCCACCGACCCGAGTTCCCGGCGTGGCCGTCTACCTCCATCCAACCAAGGAGACCACCCCGCTGGCGCTCCGGATCGAGGTCGAGAACACCCACACGTTCACGCAGAGGGTCGTGATTGTCTCGGTGGATATGGTCAGCATCCCGCACGTCGAGGACTTCGAGCGGTTCACGGTCGAGGAGATCGGAGGTGATTTCAGGGTGTTCCACGTGACGGTCAGGAACGGCTACCACGAGCCGATCG
>DATDKQ010000045.1:0-12990 GCA_036519915.1 Solirubrobacterales bacterium
CAACCACGACCCGCAGGGCACCTGGGACCCCGTCGTCGACTACCAGATGATGAGCCGCAACCTGCGCGGCTTCATGAGCCTTTTCCACTCCGACAAGCCGACGGTCTGCAAGGTGCACGGCTACTGCGTCGCGGGCGGCACCGACATGGCGCTCTGCTCCGATCTGATCGTGGCCGAGGACACGGCCAAGATCGGCTATCCCCCGGCGCGGGTCTGGGGCGTCCCGACGAGCGCACTCTGGGCGTTCCGGATCGGGCCCGCCCGCGCGAAGCGCCTGCTGCTCACCGGCGATTCGATCGACGGCACCACTGCGGCGGAGTGGGGCCTCGCCGCGGAGGCGGCCCCGGCGGCGGAGCTGGACGAGCGTTTCGAGTCCCTGCTCGAGCGGATCGCCCGGGTTCCGGTCAACCAGCTGGTGATGCACAAGCTGCTCATAAACCAGGCGCTCTACGCGGAGGGACTTCAGGCGACGCAATCGCTCGGCGTCTTCTTCGACGGGATCGCCCGGCACACGCCCGAGGGCTTCGCCTTCCAGCGGCGCGCGGCGGAGGCCGGCTTCAAGGAGGCCGTCCGCGAGCGCGACGAGCCCTTCGGCGACTTCGGGCGATAGGAAGTGGCCCTGAACCCAGAGATCACCGCGGAGAACGTCGCCGGGTGGCTGCCGGGCACCTTCCCAGGCGACATGGCGATTGAGCCGGTCGAGATCACAGACGAGGTCGCGACCGGGCGGATGGTCGTCAACAAGCGCCATCTCCATCCAGGCGGCTTCGTCCACGGCGGCGTCTGGACCGCCTTCGGGGATTCCGTGGCCGCCTGGGCGACGTTCAGGAACCTGCCGCCGAACCACGACTTCACGACGATCGAGCTCAAGCTGAACGTATTCGCCGCGGGAGTGCTTGGGGACGAGCTGATCTGCGAGGCGCGGCCCCTTCACGTGGGTAGGAGCACCGCGGTGATCGAGGCGAAGATCCGCATCGGCGAGAAGCCGGTCGCCAACCTGATCGTCACCCAGTTCGTCCTGCCCGGACGCGATCCGCGCGCCGAGCGGCCGGCTCCCGGGGACTATCCGCCCGGCGACTAGCCCGGCTGCTCGAGCATCTGCGGCCGCAGCCTCTTGGCCTGCTCCGGGTCGAGGCAGACGAACTGCCCGCTCGTCTCGATCACGATCAGCCCGACCTTGCGCAGGTCGGAGAAGCCATGCTCGAGTGCGATGTCGGCGAGCTCCGTCTCGTTGATGGCCTCCTTGCGCATCGCCTTCTCGTCCGGCTTGCCATTGCGAAGCAGGACACTCGGCGTGCCCTCCAGGATGCGGCGCGCCCGGGCGCTGCGATAGGTGATGTGCACGAAGGCGTAGTTCGCGACGAACAGCGTCCCGGCCCCGATCACGCCCCCAGTGACGGTGCTGTCGTTGCCGATCAGCGCGTTCTGCAGCGCGTTCGAGGCGAGCAGTAGCACCGCCAGGTCGAGCACGTTGATCTGAGCGAGCTCGCGCTTCCCGCCCAGCCGCAGCGCGATCGCCAGGAAGATGAAGACGAGCAGCGAGCGGAAGATCTTCTCGTCGATCCCCAGATGGAGGTCGAAGAGGTTGCCGCCGAGTGATCCGAGCGGGAGCGCCATTCGCCCGGAGTTCGGCGCGATTTCACCTGCTCCTGCGCTTGCAAGCGAAATGTGGCAGGCGTACGCTCGATGCGGCTGTTTTCTGCAGTAGAGGAGGAGATGACATGGGAGAGAACGCAGACGCCGTCAAGGAGCGTTGGGATGACTTCGGCCGCGGCGACCTGGACGGTGCTGTCTCGACGACGGACGAGAACGCGGAGATCAGGATGCCGGACACCCTGCCCTGGGGTGGCACCTACAAGGGACCCGAGGGCTTCAAGGAGATGATCCAGAAGTTCCTCTCCAACTTCGAGTCCGTCGATCCGAAGCCGACCGCCTTCCTCGAGGCCGACGACGGCGAGACCGTGGTCGTCACCGTCGAGGGAGTGGGCAAGACCAAGTCCGGGAACGAGCTCAGCGGGCGCTCGGTCTGGCTCTACAAGGTGAGGGACGGCCGGCTGGTCGACGCCGAGTTCTTCGGCGACACGGCGCAGACGCGCGACGCGCTGAGCTGAAGCCAGCGCGCCCTACGGGACGCGGTGGATCTCGAACAGGTTCGTGCCGACCCCCTGGGCCGGCAGGCCTGCGGTGATCGCGATCAGATCGCCCGACTCCGCCATGCCGTGATCGCGCGCGAGCGTCGCGCAGTCGTCGAGCAGCTTGCGGATGCTGGTCCAGTCCTCGGCCTGGGTGGAGCTGATCCCGAACAGTAGGTTCATGCGGCGGACCGTCTCGAGCCGCTGTGAGACGGCCAGTACCGGCACCCGGGGCCGGTGGGCGGAGATCAGCCGCGCGGTTCGTCCCGACGAGGTTGGGCAGACGATGGCCTTCAGGCCAAGCCGGTAACAGGCCGCGACGGCGACCTGGGCGACCGTCTCGGCGATGTCCTGCTCGTGCTCCTCGACCCGCGTGAAGACCAGCTCCCCGTACTTGAGGTGGGGCTCGGTGACGCGGGCGATCCGATCCATCACCCGGACCGCCTCCACCGGGTGGTCGCCGATCGCGGTCTCCTCGGAGAGCATCACCGCGTCGGTGCCGTCGTAGATCGCGTTGGCGACGTCGGTGACCTCCGCGCGGGTGGGCCGTGAGGCGCGCACCATCGTGGCCAGCATCTGGGTGGCGGTGATCGTCGGCTTCGAGGCGCGCCCGGCGAGGGCGATGAGCCGCTTCTGAGCCCCGGGGACCTCTTCGATCGGCAGCTCTACCCCGAGGTCTCCGCGGGCGATCATGATCCCGCTGTCCGCCTCCTCGATGATCTCCTCGGCCCGCTCGGCAGCCTGCGGCTTCTCGATCTTCGCGATCAGCGGGATGTCGACACCTCGCACCTTCAGACGGGCCTCCACCTTTTCCAGGTCGGACGGGCGGCGGACGAATGACACGGCGAGCAGGTCGATGCCGTTCTCGCAGGCGAAGTCGATCCAGGGCTGGTCGGAGGCGCCGGTCTCGGGCAGATCGGTGTCGGCGCCCGGCAGGTTGACCCCCTGGTGTGAGCTGACGGCGCCGCCCGCCTCGACCTCACAGGTGACGTTGCCGCCCGATACCGAGACCACCCGCAGTCGCACCCGGCCGTCGGCGAGGAAGACGGGGTCGCCCTCCCGGACCGCCTTCGCAAAGCCGTCCCACTGCACCGTGAGCAGCTCCTGGTTCCCGGGCCTCCCGTTCGTCTCGCCTCGCATCAACACCGTTGAGCCAGAGTGGAGCACCGCGACATCTCCCTCGAGGTCCCCGAGACGGAGCTTCGGGCCAGGCAGGTCGCCCATGATCCCGACCTGACGGCCGACCTCCTCGCTCGTCTGTCTCACCCGGCGCACGGTCTCCGCGTGCTCCTCGGGTGTCCCGTGCGCGAAGTTGAGCCGGAAGACGTCGACCCCTGCCTCGAAGAGCTGACCAAGCACCTTCGGGTCGCTGCTCGCCGGCCCCAGGGTGGCGACGATCTTGGTGCGGCGGGCGTTATCCGAGGGTGCACGGCCAGGCGCAACCCGTCTCATGTCCGAGGAGGCCATCAGCTCTGCCCCGAGGTGCGGGTTCGGGGGACCGGCGTGGGCGCGGCCGGCATCGGCGCGGTGACCGGCCCCGTGGGCGCCTCGTCCGGAGGCGGCGGCCGCTCCTCGAGCTGCTCGATCGCCGGGATGCGCCAGACGACGCTGGCGAGCACCAGCCCGGCTGCGGCCGAGAGCAACGCCAGGAAGAGCTGGCCGCCGCCCATCCGGGTGAGGTCGAAGAAGTCCCGAGCCGCCGGGACCGCGAGAACCAGCGCGTAGAGGGCGCCGAGGGCGGCGACGAGGGCGAGCATGTAGCTCTGGATCGCGATGTGCTCCCTTCCCGGCCCGCGCTCGAGCAGCAGAATGAAGCAGAGCCCGAGCACCACGAGCGTCGTGGTGGCCGCCGTGCGACCCGCCTCGAGCGAGCCGCCGGCGACGGTGTCGACGAGGAAGAAGCTCGCCAGCGAGGCCGCGGCGATGGCCAGGCCCGCGGGGATCGCAAAGGCGGCCAACGCCCGCAGCAGCCGGCCCCTGTACAGGGGGCCGTCGCTCGGGGCGAGGGCCAGCACGAAGGAAGGGATGCCAATGGTCAGGAAGGCCGCCAGGGTGAGATGCCGCGGGAGGAACGGGAAGGCCCAGCCCGGAACCGCGACCAGGACGATCAGCGCGGCCGCGTAGACCGTCTTGGTCACGTAGAGCCGGCCGAGGCGGTGGATGTTGCGCGCAATACGGCGGCCCTCGGCGACGGCCCGAGGCAGTCGCGAGAACTGGTCCTTGAGCAGGACGATGTCGGCGATCCCCTTCGTGATCTGGCTCCCCGATCCCATCGCGACCGCCATCCTCGCCCGCTTCAGGGCGGGGACGTCGTTGACCCCGTCTCCAATCATGGCCACGAACCGGCCGCGCTCGGCGAGCGCCGAGACGAGCGCCTTCTTCTGCTCGGGCCGGATCCGGCTGAAGATCGTGTTCTCCTCCACGATCCGGCCGAGGGCCTCGCGATCCTCGGGCAACTGATCGCCGGTGACAACCCCGGCGCCCGTCGCAACGCCGACGGCGGAGGCGACCGCCGTCACGGTCTGAGGGGCGTCGCCGGAGATCAGCTTCAGGTCCATCTCCTGGTCCCGCATGAAGCGGATCGTCTCCTGGGCATCGGGGCGGAGTGTCTCCTCGAGCACGATCAGCGCCAGCGGCGTGACCGCCGGCGGCGGGTCGGAGTAGGGATTGTCCGGGAGCCCGCCGGCGGCCCGACCGAACGCCACCACCCGCCGCCCAGCCCTCGTGTGGCTCTCGAGGCTCCGCTGCAGGGGCACCGGCAGGGAGAGCGAGCCCCGGGCCACCAGCATGTCGGGCGCACCGAGGACAAAGGTCTCACCCCGACCGAGGGTCAGCCCGCTCCACTTCCATTCCGAGGAGAAGGGCACCTCGGCCCTCACCCGTTCACCGGTCGCCGGGTAGGTCTCGGCGATCGCCTCCAAAGTCCGGTTGCGCTCGCCGGAACTGGCGGCGAACCGCGCAAGGGCCTGTTGCGCGGCGCTCGCCTCGGATGGATCGGCGACGTCGACCGAGACCAGCTCGAGCTCACCGGTAGTCAGCGTTCCGGTCTTGTCGACGCAGATCGTGTCGACCGCCGCCAGGGCTTCGGTCGCGCTCATCTGCTGGACCAGCGTGTCGAGCCTGGCGAGCCGCACAGCGGCGACTGCGAGCGTGACGCTCATCAGCAGGACCAGCCCCTCGGGGATCAGCGTGATCAGCCCGGCGGTGGCGGTCTGTGCGGCGTCGTGGAGGGGGGTGTTGCGCGCCTGCAGGGCGAAGATCAGCACGACCGCGAGCGGGATCATCAGCCAGGTACTCGCCTTGAGCACCAGGTTGACCTCGTCCTGCAGCGGCGACGGCGGGTGGCGGAATGTACGCGCCTCGCCCGCGACCTTCTCGGCGTAGCTGTCCTCACGAACCGCGTCCACCTCGTAGTAGCCGGACCCGGTGATGCAGAAGGAACCCGAGAGCGCCCGGTCGCCGACCCGCTTGCGGACGCCGTCGGCCTCGCCGGTGAGCATGGACTCGTCGAGGGTCAGCCCGCGGCTCTCGGCCACCTCGCCGTCCGCCACCAGCTGGTCTCCCGGCTCGACCCGGATCCAGTCGCCGGGCACGACCTCGTCGGCACGCAGCTCGACCAACTCGCCGTCCCGGACGACCCGCGCCTTCGGGGCCACCAGCAGAGCGAGGCTGTCGAGCGTCTCCTTGGCCTTCAGCTCCTGCCGGATGCCGATGTAGCTGTTGATCACCGCGATGAAGCCGAAGAGCGCGTCGGCGAACAGGCCGAGCGAGAGCACGACGACGAAGAAGACGCCGATGATCAGGTTGAAGAACGTGAAGACGTTGCCGGCGACGATGCTCGCCACCGACCGGCTCGAGCGGTCCTCGACCGGCCCGAGCTGGCGCAGCCGCTTCGCTGCCTCCTTGCTGGACAGCCCACCCGGATGACGCTGCTCACTCACGCTCGCATTGTTAGCGAAGCGGGGCGTCAGTCCAGAACCAATCTTCAAAAGAGCGGACGGCTCCGCGGCGGAGCTTGCGCCCCCCGAAGTACGCGAGCTCCTCGCCCCCCACAGCGGCGGCGCTCCGGGCGGCCACTCCGGGCACTCCCGCCTCCCACGTCCGCAGGCCGATCGGCTGGCAGCGCCGCCAGGGCACGATCCGCCGGCGGCTGTCCAGCGGATAGGTCGTGGGGAGCCCAGCGTCCCGGCAGCCGGCGTCGGTGATCACGTTCAGGTAGCGGTCCTCTGGAACCGTCGTGCGCACCAGCACCGGACCGCTCCCGGGCTGAAGGTCCTCCGGGCCGTAGGGCTGGCCGGCGAGCTTGCGATAGACGTTCGCGCGCGCGACCTCGACCGAACGGCAGAGGTAGACGACCGCGAAGGACTCCGGCGGGTTCCAGCGGCCGCCTCGCTGGGCCGCGAAGCCGCCGTCGAGCGGGTCGGCCCAGCCCGGTTCGGCGACCCGCAGATACCCCCCGCCCCGCCGGATCGACCTCACAGCATCAAACGGGTCGCGCTTACGCGCGCCCTCGCATCTGCGCTGTCGCTCGCCCTCGCATCAGCCCGTCGAGGCCCAGTCGAACGAGCGCCGGACCAGCGTCAGCAGTTCGTCCTCGCGGCCGCGCTCGATCATCTCGAGCATGGAAAGGCCGCCGTACGCGTCGGCCGGGCGCCTGGCGACGCCCGGGATGCGCTCGGGCTTCAGCTGGTGGCCGAGGAGATCGCAGATCGCGGCCACCGTCGTGACTCTCGCCATCCGGTTGGAGGGGACCCCGCGCTCCCGCCATTGACCGACGGCCTGGCGGCTCACGCCGAAGAGCCGCCCAAGCTCGGTCTCGGTGAGCTCCAGCGTCTCAGCGATCGGGTCGAGCAGGGTGGGCGTCAGGACCGGACTCATCGTGGGTCCATCCTAGCGCAAGCATTTCGCAAGCTCAGGTCTGCGCGGGCTGGGCCGCTCGCTCGCGCCAGTAGCTGATCGCGGCCTCCTGCTCCAGGCGGAGCCGACGCGCCTCGAGAGCCTCCTCGTAGAACCCAGCCGACTCATGCTCCTGCTCCAGTTCCGTGAAGCGCTCGAGCAGATTCTCGGCCTGCTGAGCGCGGTAGATCATCTGTTCCGAGGTCATCTTTCAAGTTGTCGGCTGCAGGACGCCGGTTCTTCACCCGAAAAATGACGACGGATTTTCGTCTAGGTGCAACGTAATCACTGGGGTCCGCCGATACAGGTGTCGAGTCATCCCGGGTGACTCTGGTGATCAGGAGGATCACGATTGTGGTCCTGGCGGCAGCACTCGCCGGGGCCATGCTCGCTGTGCCCGCACTCTCGAAGAGCGGGCCCACGGCGGTCGCGGCCAAGAAGGCCAAGAAGAAGTGCAAGAAGGCGAAGAAGGGAAAGAAGGCCAAGAAGCGCAAGGGCTGCAAGCGCGGCGGCTCATCCGGTGTCGGCCTCCCAGGTCAGGCGACTCCTTCAAAGCCCACGCCGCCCGACCCGCCCACCACTCCGCCGACGCTGCACGTCGCCGACCTCGGCGTGTCACCAAACACCGTCCTCGCTCCCAACTCCGCCACCGGGCAGCTCACGCTCGATGCCGCCGCTCCCTCCGGCGGGCAGCAGGTCGACCTGCAGAGCAGCAGCCCTTCGCGAGTCACCGTCCCGGCCAGCGTCGTCGTTGCGGACGGTCAGACGAACGCAAGCTTCCCGGTCAGCACCACCATCGGTGCGCCCGTCACAGCGACGCTCACCGCCTCGATCGGCTCGAGCAATGCGACGACCCAGCTCAAGGTCGTGGACACGGCCAGCGTTTCGTCGGTGAAACTCGAGCGTCAGTGCTTCACGTTCGGGCCCTTCTCCTCCAACCGCGTCTCCCTCGACGTGCCTGCCCCGGCGGACACCCTGGTCTCACTTCTGAGCAGCGACTCGTCGGCCCTCTCCGTGCCGGCCGGCGTGACGGTTCCGTCCGGCTCCTCCAGCGCCTTCTTCTCGGTCAACGCACTCGCCGACTCCTCGTCGGTGACGGTCACGGCGAGCCTGGGCTCGTCCGAGGCCACCGACACGGCGGCCGTCAGCGAGACGGATCCGGCCACTCATGCCGAAGAGCTGACCGTGAACCCCGACACGCTGGTCGCCGGCAACGGATCGACGGGCACGGTTACGCTCGACTGCGAGGCTCCCCCGGGTGGGACCACGGTCACCCTCTCCTCTTCCGATCCGGGAATTGGCGTGCCACCGAGTGTCATCGTCCCGGCGGGGCAGCTGAGCGCCAACTTCGCGATCACGACAGACTCGAGTCTCGGAGACGGCCAGTTCGACGTCTCCGCCACCGCGGGCGGCGACACCGTCCACACCACGCTCACGATCGACTCCTCCCTCCCCACCTGAGCCCGCCGCCTTTGCCATTCGCGTAGGGTTGCGCGGCACATGGGTTTGACGCTTGGACTCAATCTTGGCTACTGGGGAATCGGCCCGCAGGGCGAGGAGGCGACCGACATCGTGCTCGCCGCCGAGCGCTTCGGCTACGACTCGGTCTGGGCCGCGGAGTCCTACGGCTCGGACGCGGTCAGCGTCCTCGCCTATCTGGCGGCAAAGACCGAGACGATCGGGCTCGGCGCGGCGATCCTGCAGGTGCCCGCACGCCAGCCGGCAGGTGCCGCTATGGCGGGTGTCACGATCGACGCGCTCTCCAATGGCCGTTTCATCTTCGGTTTCGGGCCGTCCGGCCCGCAGGTCTCGGAGGGCTGGTACGGCGTTCCATATGAGAAGCCGTGGGGACGCACCCGCGAATACGTCGAGATCGTCAAGCAGATCGTCGCCCGCGAGGGGCGTCTCGAGTACGAGGGGAAGCACTTCACGCTCCCTCTGAAGGACGGAAAGGGAGTGACCGGCCAGGGCAAGGCGCTGAAGCTCAACGTCCACCCGATCCGCAACGAGATCCCGGTCTACCTCGGTGCGATCGGCCGCAAGTCGGTCGAGCTCGCCGCCGAGATCGCCGATGGCTGGATCCCGATCTTCTTCTCGGTCGACAAGTGGCAGGACGCCTGGGGCGAGCACATCGAGGCGGGCCTCGAAAAGGGCGGCCGCTCGCGCGAGGACCTCCAGGTCTCGCCATCTGTGCAGGTCGCGATCGACGGCGACCTCGATGCCGCCCGCGGACTGGTCAAGGCGGGCCTGCTGCTCTACCTCGGCGGGATGGGCTCGAAGAGGACGAACTTCTACACGGACCTCACCCGGCGCTTCGGCTTCGCGGAGGTCGCCGACGAGGTCCAGTCCCTCTACCTCGACGGCAAGCGCGAGGAGGCCTACGCGGCGATCCCCGACGAGCTCGTCGACGCCACGGCGATCATCGGCACCGAGCAGGAGGTCGCCGAGCGTGTGAAGCGCTTCGCCGACGCCGGCGTCGACCGGATGATCGTCTCGCCGATGCACGGCAACCCCGAGCAGAACTTCGCGACGCTCGAGAAGCTCGCCGACATGGTCGGCGCCGGCTCGCCCGCTTAGTCAGGCATGTCCGAGTCGGGGCTTGACGTCATCCGGGAGCAGTACGCCGCCACGAACCGGCGGGATTTCACCCACGTCATGGACCTCTACACGGATGATGTGGTGTTGCGCGTTCCGCATCTGGAAGGCCTCCAGAACCCGGGCACCTATGAGGGCAAGGAGGTCGTTGGCGAGTGGTTCGGCGACTGGTTCCGCACCTTCGCCCATGACTATCGCTTCGAGATCCAGGAGATCCGCGAGCTCTACGGGGGCCTCGTCTTCATGATCGCGACCCACGGGGGCAGCGGGCGGCTCAGCGGAGCCGAGGTTCACAGCCAGAACGCTTACCTCTACCGCGTGCGCGACGGGAAGATCGCCGAGGTTGGCTTCTTCGGAACCCCGGACGATGCCCTCGAGGCCGCCAAGCTACCGGAGTGGTCGGGGGCCGAAACCGACTAGATTGCCCGCCCTAATCCCCGCCCAGGGGGCTGAATCGTCCGGATGAAGATCGGAGTTCCAAAGGAGACCGCCGAGGGAGAGCGCCGCGTGGCGCTGGTCCCTGACGTTGTCAAAGCCCTGACCGCCAAGGAGCTCGAGGTCGCGGTCGAGCCGGGCGCGGGCGAGGGCGCCTCACACCCTGACTCCGAGTACACGGACTCCGGCGCAAAGGTCGGCGACGATCCGTGGAGTGCTGACGTCGTACTCAAGGTCACGCCGCCGACTGGCGATGAGGTCGGCCGGCTGAAGCAGGGGCAGATCCTGATCGGCTTCCTCGAGCCGCTAACCAATCCCGGACTGGCAAAATCGTTGGCCGCCGCGGGCGCCACAAGCTTCGCCATGGAGGCGATCCCGCGGATCACCCGCGCGCAGTCGATGGACGCCCTCTCTTCGCAGGCGAACCTCGGCGGCTACATGTCCGTGCTGATCGCCGCGCGTGAGTCCGGAAAGCTCTTCCCGATGATGACCACGGCGGCCGGGACGATCCCGCCCGCCAAGGTCCTGGTCCTCGGCGCCGGCGTCGCGGGCCTGCAGGCGATCGCCACGGCCAAGCGCCTCGGCGGCGTGGTCACCGGCTTCGACGTCCGCTCGGTCGTCAAGGAGCAGGTCCAGTCGCTCGGCGGCCGCTTCCTCGAGGTCGAGGCAGTGAAGGACGCCGAGGGCGAGGGCGGCTACGCCCGCCCCCTCACCGATGAGGAGAACGAGCGGCTCCGCAAGGAGCTGGGCGAGGCCGCCAAGCGCCAGGACGTGATCATCACCACCGCCCAGATCCCCGGCCGGCCGGCGCCGCGGCTGATCACGGCGGATGCGGTCAAGAGCATGGCTCCGGGCTCGGTGATCATCGATCTGGCCGCCGAGACCGGCGGAAACGTCGAGGGGTCAAAGCCCGGCGAGACCGTCGAACAGAACGGCGTGAAGATCATCGGTCCCGCGAACCTGCCGAGCCAGATGGCCGGCAACGCGTCGGCGCTCTACGCCAAGAACCTGCAGAACCTGGTCGAGCTCCTGATCGACGACGAGGGCAACCTGAAGGTCGACACCGAGGACGAGGTCATCGCCGGAGCACTGCTCACCAAGGACGGCGAGATCGTCAACGAGCGAGCCAAGGAGGCAGCTTCATGAGCCTGATGACGGAAATCACGATCTTCGTCCTGGCGGCCTTCGTCGGATTCGAGGTGATCTCGAAGGTGCCGACGACCCTGCACACGCCGCTGATGTCGCAGACCAACGCGATTCACGGCATCGTCATGCTCGGCGGACTGATCGTGATCGGCTCCGCCGATGACACCCTGGAGAAGGTCATCGGGGTGATCGCGATCGCCTTCGGCACGATCAACATCGTCGGCGGCTTCATGGTCACCGACCGGATGCTCGGCATGTTCAGCGGCAGGAAGCGGAAGCCGGAGAAAGAGCCCGAGGCAGAGACCGTGACGCCTGGAGAGTCCGGTCAGTGACACCCCTCGCCGCGCTGTCGCCCAACAGCGACTTCGTCACCGCCTGCTACATCGTCGCCTTCTCCCTGTTCATCTTCGGGATCCAGCAGGGGACGCACCCGCGCACGGCCCGTCGCGGCAACCTGATCGCCGCTGCGGGGATGCTGGTCGCGATCGCGATCACGCTCTCGCTCGACGTGATCGGGAACGGCGTCCTGATCCTGATCGGCATCCTGATCGGGACGGCCGTGGGGGCGGTGGCCTCCCATCGGGTCCAGATGACCCAGATGCCGCAGATGGTGGCGCTCTATAACGGCGTGGGCGGCGGCGCCGCGGCGCTGATCTCGTGGTCGGAGTTCCGCCACGCCGGCAGCGGGGGAGCGAGCATCGAGCTCCGGGTCCTCGTCCCGGTCCTGTTCTCGACCGTGATCGGCTCGGTCTCCTTCTGGGGATCGAACATCGCCTTCGGCAAGTTGCAGGGGATCCTGCCGAGCCGCCCTGTCCAGTTTCCCGGGCAGCACATCGTCAACGGGCTGCTGCTGGCGGCCATCCTGGCGGGCTGCATTGTGCTCGGTATAGATCACGACTCTCCCTCGCAGGGCCTCTACATCGGGGTCCTGATCGCCGCAGCAATCCTCGGCAATCTCTTCGTGCTGCCCATCGGCGGCGCCGACATGCCCGTGGTGATCTCGCTGCTCAACGCGTTCACGGGTCTCGCGGCGGCCGCGGCGGGATTCGCGCTGGACAACGTCGTCCTGATCGTCGCCGGCACGCTGGTCGGGTCCTCGGGAACCATCCTCACCCTCGAGATGAGCCGGGCGATGAACCGCTCGATCTCCAACCTTCTGTTCTCGGGCTTCGGAGCCGTGAGCGCGTCAGCGGGGGAGAGGGAGGAGCGGCCGGTCCACTCGATCGGCCCCGAGGACGCCGCGATCAAGCTCGGCTACGCCGACTCCGTCGTCTTCGTTCCCGGCTACGGAATGGCGGTAGCGCAGGCCCAGCACGCGGTCAAGGAGCTCGCCAACGAGCTCGAGAAGCGGGGGGTCAACGTCAGCTACGCGATCCATCCGGTCGCGGGACGGATGCCCGGCCACATGAACGTCCTGCTCGCGGAGGCCGACGTCCCCTACGAGCAGCTCAAGGAGATGGACGAGATCAATCCCGAGATGCCGCAGATGGATGTCGCGGTAGTCATCGGTGCGAACGACGTCACTAATCCGGCCGCCAAGGATGACCCCAACTCACCGATCGCCGGCATGCCGATCATCGAGGTCGACCAGGCTCGCGAGGTGATCGTGATCAAGCGCAGCCTCAGCCCCGGGTTCGCCGGCATTGACAACGACCTCTTCTACAAGGACAACACCTCGATGCTGTTCAGCGACGCCAAGGGCGCAGCCTCGGAGATCGCCGCCGAGGTCGAGAACCTCTAGCTAGCCCGAAGCGCTCGAAGGCGGCCCGGACGACGTCGGCGGCCT
>DATDKQ010000046.1:0-3029 GCA_036519915.1 Solirubrobacterales bacterium
GAGCGGTCGGCGATGTACTCGAGGTCGTGGATCAGCTTGTCCTCCCAGGAGTCCTCGCGCGTGATCCTCGTCTGCGCGAAGCCGGTGACGCCCGGCCTGACCACGAGCCGCTGCCAGTACTGGGGGACCTCCTCGACCAACCGGTAGAAGAAGGCCGGCCTCACCGGCCGGGGGCCGACCATGCTCATGTCGCCGCGGAGCACGTTGTAGAGCTGCGGCACCTCGTCGATGTGGGTCAGCCGGGCGGCCTTCCCCACCATCGTCACCTCCTGCTCGGTGCGCCGGCTGAGATCCTCCCCATAGACGTTGCCCAGTCGTCCCTCAGCTCCCCCCTTCAGCGTCCGCAGCTTGAACATGGTGAAGACGCGGCCGGCCCTCCCCACCCGCTCGCCGCGGTAGAGAACCGGGGTGCCGGAGGTGAGCAGGATTCCAAGCGCGAGCAGTCCCAGGAGGGGCGAGAGGACGATGAGGGCGCTTCCGGCGATCAGCAGGTCGAGGGCGCGGAGGGCGATGTCCACCCGGCGCGGCGCGAAGTCCTCAGAGGCCATGACCGAGTACTGCTCGGCGAGCGAAGGGGTGCCGTCGGAGCCGGGCGACGCCACGGTCTTGCTCTGCCCGGGCGCCCGTACCGGAGCGCTCACGTCGCGGCCTCCGGCTCGGCCGCGCCCAGCATCAGGTCGACGAGCAGCTCCGGATCGCGACGGACCCGCTCCCCCTGCCCGCTCTTCTTCTCGAGCTCCAGAGCCCTGGGATCTGTCAGGGGGCGCAGGCGACCCGAGCGGATCAGCGCCTCATCCACGCCGCCCAGCCTCCCGCCGTAGGTCGTGTAGACGGGGGTACCGAGCGCCACAGCCTCGCGGTTCATCGTTCCCCCCGCCGAGACGACCAGATCGGCGAGGGCCACCAGACTCTGCGCTTCCACTGCGTGATCGGGGACGATCAGTGACGGCAGGGCGAGCTCCTTGACGTAGGCCCGCTGCTCCTCGGTGCGGGGCAACACGACCGCGTGGACACCGGGGTCAGAGCCTACTCGCGCAAGCACCTGCGGAAAGAGGGGGTTCGAGCGGCGGTGATAGAGCGAGACGTCGGGCGGCGGGCGAACCACGACAACAACGCGGTCGGTGTCGACACCGAGCTTCTCGAGCGCCTCCTCGTCGACCACGAAGTCGGAGAGGTAGTACTCCTCCTTGATCCCGGGATACTGGAAGAGCTTCTCGGGAGTGACCCCGAATCGCTTCAGCCGCTCGGGGGGCACCGAGTCCGGGAAGATCACGCGCTTTGCGAGGCGACAGCCGACCTGGTGCTGTGCCACCGCGAACTCGTAGTCGTGCATGTTCGCCTCGGGAATGCCGAGCAGGCGGGAGGCGATCGCGATGTCGTTGGAGCCGTGCGCGATCGCCAGGTCGAACCCCTTGTCCTTGCCGAATCGGCGCATCCCGCCGGTGCGCTGAATCAGCCTGACCAGCTTGCGCACACGCGAGGCACCGCCATGCTTCCCGATCAGCGTGTAGTCCATCCCGTGCAGCTCGAGCAGCTCGAGGGTCTGCGTGTACACGCGGGCCGTGACGAGCACCTCATGGCCCTGCGCCCGGAGGCGCTCGATGATCGGCCGGAGAACGAGGACATGCGCCGGCCCACTCATGTCGGCCCAGATCTTCAAGCGGCGCTAGACGGTCGCGGCTGAGAGCTGCGGGTAGAGGGGGTACTTCTCCATCAACGCGCGAGAGCGCTCGAGGAGCGAGTCCCTCTGGGAGTCGAAGTCGTCGCCGAGTGCCACGGCGATCACCCTGGCGATCTCCCGCAGGTCGTCCTCGACCAGCCCGCGGGTAGTCAGAGCCGGTGTCCCGATGCGCAGGCCGGAGGGGTTCATCGGCGGGCGCTCGTCGAACGGGATCGCATTGCGGTTCACCGTGATCCCCACCTCCTCGAGGCGGTCTTCGGCGGTCTTGCCGTCGAGCCCGGTGTTGGTCAGGTCGACCAGGACGAGATGCACGTCGGTACCGCCGGTGAGCACGTCGATGCCGCCGGCGATCAGCTCATCGGCGAAGGCCTGGGCGTTGCCGATCGTCTGCCGCTGGCGCTCCCTGAACGGCTCGCTCTGGGCGATCTTCAGCGCCACCGCCTTGGCGGCGATGATGTGCATCAGCGGGCCGCCCTGCTGGCCTGGGAAGACGGAGCGGTTGATGTCGGCGGCCAGCTCCTCCTTGCAGAGGATCATCCCGCTGCGCGGTCCGCAGAGGGTCTTGTGGATGGTGGTGGTGACCACGTCGGCGTGCGGGACGGGGCTCGGGTGCTCACCGGCCGCGACCAGTCCGGCGAAGTGAGCCATGTCGACCATCAGCTTTGCCCCCACCGAATCGGCGATCTCGCGGAAGGCGGCGAAGTCGAGCTGGCGCGGGTAGGCGGACCAACCCGCCACGATCACCTTCGGCTCGTGCTCCTTCGCCAGCTGCGCGACCTCGTCCATGTCGACGAGCTTGTCCTCGCGGCGCACGTGGTAGGCGACGACGTCGTAGAGCTTGCCCGAGACGTTCAGCTTCATCCCGTGCGTGAGGTGGCCGCCGTGGTCCAGGGCCATCCCCATGATCGTGTCGCCGGGATCGAGCATCGCCATGTAGGCGGCGTTGTTTGCCTGGGCGCCGGCGTGGGGCTGGACGTTGGCGTGCTCGGCTCCGAAGATCTCCTTCGCCCGGTCGATCGCCAATTGCTCGGCGATGTCGACCCACTCGCAGCCGCCGTAGTAGCGCTTGCCGGGGTAGCCCTCGGCGTACTTGTTGGTGAGCACGGAGCCCGCGGCATCGAGAACCGCCTGGGGGACGAAGTTCTCCGACGCGATCATCTCCAGCGTCCCCTGCTGCCGGGCGAGCTCGCGGTCGAGCACCCGCTGGATGTCGGGGTCGACCTCACTGAGGTGCGCGGCCTGGAAGTCCTCGGGCAGATCCGTCATGGCCAGGCCACGATACATCGGGCGCATTACGGTTTCGCCCGTGAGCGAGAACGTGGAGGTCGTCAAGAGGGCTTTCGCAGCG
>DATDKQ010000047.1:0-2130 GCA_036519915.1 Solirubrobacterales bacterium
CGGTCCGATCCCTGGCGGCGATCCCGAGGCCCGGAGCGATCGCCGTCTCGAACACGGCCAGAATCGCGAGGCCGTAGGCGGGGCCCGCCCAACGTCGCCCGCGAAGTGCTGCGGGAAAGATACGAAACCCTATTCCGCCCACAGCGCCGACTCCCCAGTGACAGAGCTCGATCACGGTCTCAGGGTGCTCGGGCGCGAGTCGCGCGAAGAGCCCGGGAATGCCCTCGGTGACGATGCGCTCGGGAGGAGGCTTGCGAACCAGCCCGAGATCCGTGGTGACCCGGCGCACGCCCGTCATGGCCATTGCGCCGACAACCCCGCGGGCGGCCGATCGCAGCAGTTCGCTCACGACGTAAGCCCGCTCAGATCGAGCACCCCGTCCGTACGTCGATTCGGGCGAGGCGGTAATGGCCGGACGCATCGTCCATTGGTGGCGATCGAGTTGCTTGGACACCGCACTTGCAAGCCATTATTCATAGAGAGGCGAGCCCGAACCGGCGACCTGGGGGGTGCCGTCGTACAACACGATCGGATCTCGCTTTCCTGACGACCCCGACCATTGAGAACCCCGGCCCTTGCGATCTGCTCGCCGTGCCGTTCGGTCCCATCCGACAACGGAAGGCAGAACCGAATGGCGTTCATGTTCAAGCTCGAGGACGAGGACGGGGAACCCGCCGACCCGCTGACGTTCAAAGCCTCCGTCTCCGACTGGAAGGCCGGCGACCCGATCTACCTGAGCTGATCGATCTCCCGATTCGCAGGCGAATCGCACTTGCGACTTCACGAAACCACGGAACTGCAGACGTTGACTGAGTTTTTGAACCCCCACGGATCGATTTGCGAACCCTTCGGGTAGTCCTCCTCTTGAGCAGGCGCGGAGAGGTCAAATCCGGCTCGTGCGGGCGACCTCTCCGCGCCAGGTGAACTCTCCGGCTACTCCTCGACCTGGTCCGCGATCGTGAACGCGACTTGGTCCTGCTCGACGCTGGCGTCGAGAACCTTGTCGTCGAGGAGGGAGGCCGCGTCTGGTTCGAGGAAGACACGGGCCCCCTGCTCTTCGATCACCTCGTCGTCCTCAGCCGGCAACGGAACGACGCTGACCTGGAAGTTCGCCTGCGTCCCTGCCCGCTCGGCGACCATCCGCAGACCGCCCGTCTCGGGCACCTGCTCCGAGGACGAGACAATGTCCTTCACGGCCTGAACCGCGCTGTCGGTGAGTGCGAGCAGCGCGCTCACCTCCTTCCTGGTTGGTTCCGGTCGGAGCCGCCCACGCTAGCAGTGGATTCACAGTTCGCTCCCGAACTGCTGGAAGAGCGCGAAGAGCGCGAGCGCGGCGCCTCCCAGGGAGACGTTCTTCATGAAATGCACCTGCTGATTCGCGCGCTGCATCGGGTTCGCCAACTTCCAGAACGCGTGCATCCCGACGGCCACCGGTAAGACGAAGGCGGCCAGCAGGAGCGCGCCGAGATCGGCCCAGGGGCCGAAGGCGACGAGCAGCCCGCCGCCGAGTGCGATCACGCTCGACGCGGGCACGAGCAGCTCGGGCGCGGGAACGTTGCTGGCGCGGGCGTAGGAAATGCCCTCACGCCACTTGAGCAGATGGACCGTCGACCCCGAGACGATGGAGATCGCGGCGAAGAGAATCCGCCCGACGAGCAGAACAACATCCATGGCTTCCTCGTGACCTTCGATTTCGACGCACCGAGCCAGTTCGTACACTCGGCGGTATGCGTCGCCTGATCCTCGCCGTCATCATCGTGGTAGCCGAAGGACCCTGCGCGTCGTAGACGTCCGCGCGTCAGAGGACCCGGAGGAAAACGCTGTCCTGATCGTTCACGACACAGACAAATGACGCTGAAAGGCCGGTGGCGGTTGCGGCGCACGCCACCGGCCCAGTCGGGTCTTCTGGTGAATGCCCCGTCCCCTCCCCTCTAGCCGGACGGGCGGCGGGACGTTCGCATGGCCGCGTGACGCGTTTAGTCGCTCAGGCTGGGGGTAGGCGACGCGCGAATGGCTACCGCAGTCGAAACTCGCCGGGACGTGGAAGCAGCCTCCGAGGCTGTTTCCCGCCCCCGCCTCCCCGGGCTCTTCCTCGGGATCGGCCTCGGAGGGTTCGTGGATGGCATCGTC
>DATDKQ010000048.1:0-5904 GCA_036519915.1 Solirubrobacterales bacterium
GAGGTCCACCTCCTCCGCCTCGGGTAGGACCGCGACCGTGGCCGTCGAGGTGTGGATGCGCCCTTGGGATTCGGTCTTCGGGACCCGCTGGACCCGGTGGGTACCGCCCTCGTACTTGAACACCGAGTAGGCCCCGTCCCCTTTCACCGCGAAAGTGACCTCCTTGAAGCCGCCGACCTCGGCGGGTGACTGGGAGAGCGGCTCGACCGAGAAGCCGAGGCGTTCGGCGTAGCGGGTGAGCATCTTGTAGAGGTCGCCGGCGAACAGAGCCGCCTCATCGCCCCCGGTGCCGGCCCTGATCTCGACGATCACGTTCTTGTCGTCGTTCGGGTCGCGCTCCACCATCGCCAGCCGGATTTGCTCGGCCACCTCCTCGAGCCGGCCGGGGGCGTCGGCGAGCACCTTCTTGATCTCCGGGTCGTCTCCGTTCTCGGCGACCAGCTCGCGGGCACCCTCGAGGTCGTCCTTGAGGGTCAGCCACTCCCGCGCCAGCTCGTGCGCGGCCTGAAGCTCGCGGTACTCCCGCCCGACCTCGGCATAGCGCTCCCGGTCGGCGATCACCTCCGGATCGGACATCTGCCGCTCGAGCTCGGCGAAGCGGCCCTGAATCTGGTCAACGAGGTCTTGGATCACGTCTCAAGTTTGACGACCCCGGGGGCTAGTGCGAGCGCCCGCGATCAGGAGGTGCCGCTCTCACCGGTGGCGGCGAGTAGGCGGGGCAGCCCGAACCCGAGCTGTACCTGTTGTCGTTCGAGCCGTCCGGTGGATCCGTCGGCCGACGCCCAGGCGGCTCCTGGTCACGACCCTCGTGGCGCCGGCTCCCTGGATCACCGCCAGGACGTAGCGTCCGCTCGGGAGCGGCTTCGAGCGGCGAAAGCGGAGCACGAGCATCCCGTCCGGGCCGCTGACCGGCTTGCCGGAGGCGTAGACGACACCGTGGCGGGAGAGACGCACCTTGGTTACGTCCGTGACCACGGCGAATGCAAGAGTGCACTTGATCTTCTTCCCCTTCGGCTTGCAGGTAAGCGTCGCGTCGCTGCCCGCTGGGGGCTGGGGCGCGACGACTCCCTGGGGCCCAGTGGGGTCCTGCCCCCCTGCTCCCGGCGCGACCGCGATCCCGACGGTGGCCTGGTTGGACAGCTTGCCGTCGGCGGTGGCGTGAATCTCGATCGAATCGACGCCCGAGAACGCCGGGTTGGGCGTATAGGGGACGATCCTCGCGGCCTGGTCGATCGGCCCCAGCGTCCCGTTCGCTGGCCCGCTCGCGATCGAGATCGCGAGCAGGTCGCCGTTGGGATCGGAGCAGTCCAGCGGGACCGTCTGCATCGCGCCCGCCGCGCCCGAGCTCGAGCTGTCGCCGCAAACTGGCGACAACTCGCGAGCGAAGCTGACAATGGCGTCGTCGAACGAGGAGGCGGTGTAGACGCTTCCGCCATCTGGACTGATCGCGACATCCTGGACGTCGTTGAGTCCCTGAGCCGTGGACCCGCAAACAGCCATGGCGGGGGGCTCTGGGACGTCCTCGATGCAACTCGGGTTGGAGAGGGCGCCGTCCGGTGCACGGTCGAAGGTGGCGATCGCGCTGTCGTCACCTGCGACCGAGTACACGTTCGACCCGTCGGGGCTGACCGCCACGGCGCGGGCGTCCTGCAACCCCTGGGCCGTGTTGCCGGATCCGCAGCCGACGGTACCGCCGACGTCCTCGATGCAGCTCGGGTTGGAGAGAACCCCGCTTGCGTCTCTGTCGAAGCTGACGATCGCGTTGTCGGCGATCGAGGAGATGTAGACGTTCGCCCCGTCGGGGCTGACCGCCAGCCCCTTTGCGCCGTTCAGGCCCTCAGCCGTGTTGCCGGTGCCGCAGTCGGCGGGACCGCCCACGTCACCGATGCAGCCCGGATGCGAGAGCGCGCCGCTGGGAGCCCGGTCGAAGCGGACGATCGTGTCGTCGACATCGGAAACGGCGTACAGGCTCGACCCGTCCTGGCTGACCACTGCTCCCCTGGCTGCGTCAAGGCCCTCGGTCATCGAGCCGCAGCCGGCCAGATCAGGCGAATCGGCGATACAGCTCGGGTTGGACAGTGCTCCATTGGGGCCTCGGTCGAAACGCACGAGAGCGTCATCGACGTTCCCGAGCGCGTAGACGCTGGCCCCATCGGAACTGACCGTCACTGCCCGGGCGGAGTCGAGGCCCTGGGCCGTCGACCCGCAAACGGCCACGGCGGGGGGCTCTGGGACGTCCTCGATGCAACTCGGGTTGGAGAGGGCGCCGTCCGGTGCGCGGTCGAAGGTGACGATCGCATCGTCGGAGTTGGAGACGACGTAGACGTTCTGGCCGTCCGGGCTGACCGCCACGGCGAAGGTGCCCCCCAGTCCTTGCGCCGTATTCCCGGGGCCGCAGTCGGCGGGACCACCCACGTCCCCGATGCAGCTCGGATTCGAGAGCGCGCCGTCCGGGGTGCGGTCAAAGCGGACCAACGCCCGGTCGCCGTTTGCTACAGCGTAGACGCTCTTCCCGTCGGGGCTGACAGCGATACCCCGGGCGGAGTCGAGGCCCTGGGTTGCCGCGCCGCAGCCGGCGCTGTCGCCGATGTCGGCGATGCAGCCCTTGGAGCTGAGCTCGTGCAGTGCGACGGCCGAGGCGCTTGCCACCCCCAGGGCCAGGAGGATGGACGCCATCGGGATCGCGACCGCAGCCACCCGCGAGCGGATCTGCGCAGCCGCGCGGATCGTCATCGTCCGGCGACGGCCGCCTTCTTGACGATCCGGAAGCGGCGGAGCGCCGGCGTCTGATCGACATTGCCGAGGCCGTCCTTCGCACGCACCGCGAACATGTGGGCGCCCTTGCTCAGCTTCGGCAGCCTCAGCGGCGAGCGGCAGGACGCCCAGGCCCCCCCATCGAACCGGCATTCAAACCCGATCGCGGGCTCCAGGGCGTCGAAGCTGAAGGACAGGGCCTTGCGCTTCGCCTTGCTCAGCCGCGACCTTGCCTTTCCTGAGCGAAGGTTCACCTTCGAGGGCGGGCCATCGGTGATCACGGTTTCGGGTCCGGTCGAGTCCTCCGTGTAGGGGAAGGAGATCGAGCAGGCCGAATCGTTCCCCGCGCCGTCGGTGGCTCGCGCCGTGAGCTGCGTGGTCACGTTGAGCGGCACAGGGACCGTGATTCCAGCGGCCGCGAACTGGACCGGGGTTCCTGTCGCCGCGGGGCTCCCGCTGCAGGAGGCGTTCGTGTATAGCTTGACCTCGGTCGGCAATCCCGCCCCGGTCGAGCCCTTGACCTTCGGATTCCCGTCGTTGGCGGGGGACGCTGGGCCGGTGGCGGTGATCGCGGGGACCGCCGGCGGGCTGACGTCACGGAAGGTGGCGACGAGTGTCTTGGTCTGATCGGCCGTGATGTTGTGGGTGGCCAGACCGCCGTCGGACCACGAACTGAACTGGTAGGTCTCTCCTCCGAGCACCTGAGGCTCGACCGCGATCAACGTGTTCTCCGAGCCCTCGATCACGGTTCGGGTGAAGGGCGTCGACGTCGGGTTGTCGTTGAGGGCCAGCTCGAGACCCGAGGGGACGCTGGCGAGGGTCAGATCCACCGTCTTGGGGTCGATCGTCACCGACCGTGTATCAGTGAGCCCGCCGGAGTCGGTGACGGTCAGGGTCAGGGTCAGCGAGGACGGATAATCGTGGTCGGGAGCCGAGAACGAGTCGCTCTTGGTGCCGAGGAAGTCCTGGACCTCGTGCGGGTGGCAACTGCTCGGACCGCTGGGGCAGTGGTTGAGCACGATCGCCCAGTCGAAGGCCGACGCCGGCAGGGTCTCCTGGGCGTCCGTAGCCGAGCCCGAGAAATCGATGGTGTCGCCGACCGCCCAGGTGAGGCTGGCGAGCGGGGAATCGATGTGAGCGACAGGAGGCGTGTTGTCGACCTGGACTTCCACGCTTGCGGTACCGGTAGCGCCGGAGGGATCGGACACCTGGACCACCGGGTGGTAGATCCCCGGCGCGGTGTATGTCTTGGTCGGGTTGACCGCCAAGGAGTCGTCGAACTGGCCGTCCCCGTCGAGATCCCAGGCGTAGTCAAGGGGCGAGTCGCCGTTCGGATCGGTGGACCCGGATGCGTCGAACTGCACCTGCAGAGGCGCCGATCCGTTCGAAGGAGTCGCGGTGGCCACCGCCGTGGGCGGGCTGTTCCCGGTCGTGTGAAACACACGCCGAATCGTCCCGTCGGTGAAATCGACGTAGTAGAGGTCGCCATCCGGGCCGATCTTGAGGTCAACGGGATTGGCCGCGCCCTGCACGAACGGCTGGATCGTGGTGGGGTCGGGCAGGCCGTCGGCGCCGGGAAGCATCGCCCAGATGCAGTCCCGCGAGTAGTCCGCGAAGAACAGCGCGCCGCCGTAGGAGGCCGGGAACGGGGCCGATGGGTCCTTTGGGTAAAAGGCGAGACCGGACGTTGAGGAGCTGCCGAACTTGCAGGTCTCATTGACGATCGGCTGGTCGTGGTGGTAGGTGAAGTAGGGGCTGACCACGGCCCCGGGGCCCTGGCTGTAGAGGCTCTCGCAGAGATCGAGATTGGCTCCGTCGAAACCGCCCTGGCGGGGGACGCCCTCGTAGCAGGGCCAGCCGAAGTTGTCGGCGGTCCCATCGGTCGGGTCGGGGAGGCGGTTGATCTCCTCCCAGGTCCCGCGACCGACCTCGCCGATCCAGACCTCATTGGTGCCGGGGCGGAAGGTGAACCTGAACGGGTTTCGCTGGCCGAAGGCGATGATCCGGCGCGCGTTGGCGTCGGTGCTGCCATAGAAAGGGTTGCCGGGCAGGCCCGCGCCCGTGTCGGGGTCGACACGGAGGACGGTGCCGTCGAGGCCGGTCGGGTCGCCCGGAGTTCGGACGTCCTGGCTGCGGAGCGACCCACCCTCGGCGGTCGGCGGGGTCAGCGCGGCGCCGACTCCGCCCGGGGGGTCTCCGCATGGATTGAGCGGGTCGCCCTTCTGGCCGTAGTCGGTGAAGCTCCAGGTGGCACCGTCGCCACCACTCACGTAGAGTGCGCCGTCGGAACCGAAGGCGAGGTCACCGATCGAGTGGCTCGGGTACTGGATGCACCAGTCCGTGATCAAGGGCGTTTCGGCCGTCATGGCGCCGCCGCTGATCGTCAGCCGCGAGAGGCGCCCGCTCGCGACGCAGCCGTCGCCGAGCGGACCGGGAGGAGTCGGGCATGGGTCGCTCAAGACGCCGGGCGTCCCCCATTTCGGGGGGTTTCCGCTCAGCTCGGCGTCGCGTGTATAGAGGGCGTAGAGATAGGGCCGCCCCGTCGTGAACCCTGGATCGACCGCCAGCCCGAGCAGGCCGCGGTCCCAGTAGTTGTAGACCTCGTCACTGAGGTCCGCCACGGTGGTCGGCGTCGTGTCGTTGAAGCCGTCGAACGACTTGATCAGCCCGCTCTTCTCGGCGACGAAGATCGTGCCGTCAGGCGAGAACACCATGTTGGACGGGTTGGTCAGCCCGCTGAAGACGACCTGCTCCTGGAAGCCCCCCGGGAGCGTCGGGGCCGCCTGGGCCGATTGAGAGCAGGCCAAGACAGCGACCCACGCGAGGAGCAATGCGAACCCGTGCCTCCGCACGACACCGAGCGGGTTCGTATGAGTCAAAGCTGAAAAAGCGTAGAGGGTTTCGTGCGCCGTTTCTGCGTACTTTCCCGCACCCGTCCCGCAGACATCCGTCCAGATTCCGGGGTGCGGCTAGGGAGGGGCTAGGCGACGATCTCGATCGTCTGCTCGCGCTTCGCCTCGTACGGATCCTCGACGGCTAGAACGGCCTTGAGGGACTCGATCGCGACCTCGAGCTGGTCGTCGTCGGGCTCGCGGGTGGTCAGGTTCTGCAGCATCAGTCCCGGCCACATCAGCGCGCGCACCCAGCGCT
>DATDKQ010000049.1:0-4987 GCA_036519915.1 Solirubrobacterales bacterium
CAGAGCGCGTTCCGGCCTAGGTCCAGATCAGACGCCGTACGCGTTGTGCAGCTCGGTGAACCTCGGCTCCGGGGGCGCGGGCGCGTCGTCGCCGAGCGTCTCAGCCATCCCCGGGCCGAGCCGCGACTCGGCGAACGCTCCGAACGCCTCCGGCGACTCCCAGATGTCGAGCACCTTCAGCGTGTCGCCGTCGAAGCGGGCCGAGTGGGCGATCAGCCCGTCGGGCGGGTCGCCCTTGGGATCGATCGCCGCGTCGACCAGGTCGTACTGGTCCGGGGTGACAGGAAGCTCCAGCTCCATGAAAACTGCCATTTCTTCTTCTCCTTGTGTCGGAGCAGCGGGTCGATTCGATTCAGGACTGTTGCAGGTCGTATATCTCGCGTATCTCAGGCTCCCCAGCCTGCGGCGCGTCTGGGTTCACGTCGGCTATCGCCGGGATCAGCTTGTCCTGAACGAAGCTCTGGTAGTGCTCGGTCGACTCCCAGACGTCGATCGCCCTCATCTTGCCGTCGCCCAGATCACAAGCCGCGTGCAGGATCGCCCCTTCCGGCGTCTCCTCGCCGAGCTTCTCGTTCACTTGGTCGTACTCCTCAGGCGTCGCCTCGAATTCCTGGATCACCACTACCGCCATCTCAATCTCTCCTCCGGTTGGGGTGGAGGAGATCCTATGCGGACGAACCTTGCAGCTTGTTAACGGCGAGCAGGCGATGATGGGCGGCCGACGATGATCCACCCGACTCCACCGGGGACGCGAGACATCCTGCCCGAGGAAATGCGCGAGCTGCGCGCGCTCGAGGCGGCGTTGCGCGCCGCCTTCGACGAGCGGGGCTACGGCGAGGTCGCGACCCCGACGATCGAATACGCGGAGGTGCTCCGGCGCGGCGACGAGCGCTACGCCAACGCGGCCTACCGCTTCTTTGACGAGCGCGGCGACCTGCTCGCGATGCGCTCGGACATGACAATCCCGATCGCCCGCCTGGTCGCAACCCGGCTTCAGGACTCGGAGCCACCGTTCCGGCTCTCCTACATTGCGCGCGCCTACCGAGCGGTGAACCCGCAGCGCGGCCAGATGAGGGAGTTCACCCAGGCCGGAGTGGAGCTGATCGGCGCTCCGGCTCCGGAGGGTACGGCCGAGGTGATCGAGGTCCTGAGCGCCGCGCTCGATGCCGCCGGGCTGACCCGGGCCGTCGTCGGCCTCGGCGATGCCGACCTCTACCGCCAGCTCCTGGCCGAGCTCGGGGTTGCCGCTGACGCACGCGACCGGATCCTCGATCGGCTGGCGACCCACGACCTCGTCGGCCTCGAGCTGGCGGTCGACGAGGTCAAGGACCTGAACGCCGAGGCTCGAGCAACCCTGCTGGCCCTGCCCGCCATGCGCGGCGGCCCCGAGGTCCTCGACAGCGCCACTGAGCTCGGCGGAGAGGCCGTCGAGAGGGCCACGGCGAGACTACGCGCCACGTACGACTTGCTCGCGTCCCGCGGGGTGGCCGAGCGCGTCCGGCTCGACCTCGGCCTGCTGCGCGACCTCGGCTACTACACCGGGGCGATCCTCGAGGTCTACGACCCCGCGCTGGGGCACATCCTCGGCGGCGGCGGTCGCTACGACTCCCTGATCGGACGCTTCGGCCGAGACCTGCCGGCGGCCGGCTTCGCGCTCTACGTCGAGCGGCTGCACGTCGCACAGACCGAGGAGGAGCGCCAGGATGGAACGGGGGAAGCGTGATGCCGCGGGTGGTGGAGGTCACGCGGGCCCGTGAATCCGGCCCGCTGAAGCTCGCTCTCCCGCGCGGCGCGCTGTGGGAGGAGACGCTGCACACACTCGATCGCGTTGGAGTCGACACGTCCGAGCTTCGCTCTGACTCACGCTCGCTGGTCTTCGAGTCCGGCGGGTTGACGCTCGTGACGATGCGGCCCTCGGACGTCCCCACCTACGTCGAGGCGGGAGCCGCCGACCTCGGGATCACCGGCAAGGACGTGCTGCTGGAGCAGCGGGACCGGATCGTCTACGAGGTGCTCGACCTCCGCTACGGCGCCTGCCGCATGGTCCTCGCAGGGAGGGCGGGCGATACGGCCCTGGACGAGGACGAGCGCCGCCTCGGCGGGATGCGGATCGCGACGAAGTACCCGCGCATCGCGGAGCGTCACTTCGAGGAGACCGGCCACCGAGCAGAGGTGATCGAGGTGAAGGGCTCCGTCGAGCTGGCGCCCCTCTCCGGCCTGGCCGACGGCATCGTCGATCTGGTCGCCACGGGACGCACCCTGGCCGAGAACGGCCTCGAAGTCCGCGAGGAGATCGCCACCTCGACCGCCCGGCTGATCGCCAACCGCGTCTCGCACAAGCTGCGAGCCGAGGAGGTCGACGACCTGGTCGAGCGACTGCGACCGGAGGGGCGCTGATGCGAATCGAGTCCTTTGACTGGGACGGGCGGGACGTGGCGGCGCTCGCGGCCGAGATTCGTGGGCTGCAGCCTCCCATGGGCGAGGTCAGTGATGCCGTCGCCGAGATCGTCACCGCCGTTCGCGAGCGAGGCGACGACGCTGTCGTGGAGCTCGAGGAGCGGTTCGGCTCGGGCGCCGTGGACCCTCGTCTGCTGCCGGTGCCGGACGCGGAGGTCCGCGCTGCGCTGGAGCGCATCGATCCCGAGATGCGCGCCGCCCTGGACACCGCCGCCGCGAACATCCGCGCCGTCGCCGAAGCGCAGCTCGCCGGCGAGAGCCGGGTCGAGCTCGAGCAGGGCCAATCGGTCCAGGTGCGCGAGGTACCGGTCGGCTCCGCCGGCGTATACGCACCGGGGGGAGCGGCCTCCTATCCCTCGACCGTCCTGATGGGCTGCCTCCCGGCGAAGATCGCCGGTGTGCGGCGCGTCGCGCTCGCGACCCCACCGGCCGAGGCGGAGCGCCCCGTATCGGACCTGATGCTGGCGGCCGCGGCGATCGGCGGCGCCGATGAGGTCTATCCGGTTGGCGGCGCCCAGGCCATCGCCGCCTTGACGATTGGCACGCAGCTGATCAAGCCGGTCGACGTGATCGCCGGACCGGGCAACCGCTACGTCCAGGAAGCAAAGCGCCAGCTGGTGGGTGAGGTCGGCATCGACGGGATCGCCGGGCCTTCCGAGCTGATGGTAATCGCCGGCGATACCGCGAACGCAGAGTGGATCGCGCTCGACCTCTGCGCCCAGGCGGAGCACGGATCCGACGGGCTGGTGATCGCCGCGGCGGTCGAGACCGTGATTCTCGACGCAATCGAGAAGGCCGTGAAGCGTGTCGCCGCGGAACACGGGATCTCCGAGGATGCGCCGCTCGCCCTGGTTGCCGTACCGGACACCGTCACCGCGGTACAGCTCGCCAACGCAATCGCCCCCGAGCATCTCGAGATGATCACCGAGGACGCCTCGCTGCTGGCGGAGGCCGTGATGACCGCGGGCAGCGTCTTCCTCGGAGAGGGAGGCGCGACCGCGTTCGGCGACTACGCCGCCGGGTCCAACCACATCCTTCCCACCGGCGGGGCCGGCCGTTTCCAGGGACCACTCGGGCCGGGGGTCTTCAGGCGACGGATCGCGAGCGTCGAACTCACGCGGGCGGCTGCCCGGGAGCTCGCTCCGACGGTCGCTACATTGGCCCGCGCGGAGGGCTTCCCACTTCACGCGAAGTCCGCAGAGGCAAGGGCCGAGGACTAATCGATGGCACGTACAGCAGAGATCAACCGCGAGACCAAGGAGACGAAGGTCCGGCTGCGCCTCGACCTCGATGGCGGCGAGGCCAAGATCTCGACCGGCGTCGGCTTCCTCGACCACATGCTCGAGCTCCTGGCGCGGCACGGCCGTCTCGGACTCGACCTCGAGGCGAGCGGTGACCTCGAGACGGGAGCGCACCACACGACCGAGGACGTCGGGATCTGCCTCGGGCAGGCGATCGACGAGGCACTCGGCGACCGCTCCGGGATCCGCCGCTACGGCTCCGCCCTGGTGCCGATGGACGAGGCTCTCGGTGAGTGCGCGATTGACATCTCCGGCAGGCCGTACTGCGCCTTCGACGCGGACCTTCCGGAGGTGAGCATCGCGGGGTTCGACTCCGAGCTCGCCGAGGAGTTCTTCCGCGCGGTCTCCAACAACTCGAAGATCACGCTGCATCTCTGGGTCCGCTCCGGCTCGAACGCGCATCACATGATCGAAGCGTCCTTCAAGGCGTTCGCTCGAGCGCTCCGCGAGGCGGTCTCGATCGATCCGGACGAGCCCGGCGTGCCCTCCACCAAGGGCACACTCACCGAATGACCCGCGTCGCGATCCTCGACTACGGGATGGGCAACCTCCGTTCGGTGGAGAAGGCTCTGGAGCGCGTCGGGGCGGAGACCGAGATCACCTCGGATCCCGCCCGCGCCGAGGCCGCCGATGGGGTGATCCTGCCGGGGGTGGGCGCCTTCCCGCGGGCCATGGAGCGGGTTCGGCAGCTCGGGCTCGACGAGCTTGTCGCCGGGCGGATTCAGGCCGGCGCTCCGGTCCTGGGCATCTGCCTTGGCCTGCAGCTTCTCTTCGAGTCCTCGGTGGAGAACGAGGGGGCAAGTGGGCTGGCCCTGCTTGACGGCGTCGTCGCACCCATCGAGGCCAACGGCTACAAGGTCCCGCACATCGGCTGGTCGCCGGTGCACTGGGAGCACGACTCGGAGCTCACGCGGGGACTCGGCGAGGAGACGCCCTTCTACTTCGTCCACTCATTCGCTCCCCGTCCGGCAGCGAACGGGGACGTGCTCGGCACCGCCGCCTACGGGCAGCGCTTCGCGTGCGCGGTGGAGCGGGAGCCGCTCTACGGCGTGCAGTTCCACCCCGAGAAGTCGAGCTCCGCGGGACTCAGCCTGCTCGCCAACTTCATCCGCATCTGCAGTTGATCCTCTTCCCGGCGATCGACATCCGGGACGGCAAGGCCGTCCGGCTGATCCAGGGCGACTACGAGCAGGAGACGAAGTACGACGACGATCCGGTGGTCGCGGCAC
>DATDKQ010000050.1:0-2357 GCA_036519915.1 Solirubrobacterales bacterium
GTCACCGGCACGCCGCCGCAGCGCCGCGCGCTCATGATCGGCGTCCCGATCGCGCTGCTGTTCACCTCTTTTCAGATCACCTCTGACCTCTTCAAACTCCTGGACCCGGACGGCGCGGCGCTGGACTCGGTGATCCAGTGGGGCATGGCGGGCGCGCGCTCCTTGATCTGGTACGGCTTCCTGTTCGCGCTGATCGCCGCGCAGCTGTTCGCGGGCCGCACGCTGCACACGCTCGTCCGGCAGTCGCTGCGCCGCCCGTCGCGGCCCGAACTCGAGGCGATGCTGCGCCAGCCACTCGGCGACCCGAACCTGAGGTTGGTGTTCTTGGATGGCAAGAGCGAGACCGCTGCCGACCAGCCGCTCGAACCGGGGCCCGCGCGCGAGGTCACGATCGTCGAGCGCGGAGACGGAACCCCGGGGGCCGCGATCGACCACGACGCGCAGCTCGCCGACGACCCCGAGCTGCTCCGCGCCGCGGGCGCCATCGCGTTGTTGGCGGCGGAGAACGTCGAGCTCGACGCGGCGTGGCACGACGCGCTGGGTGAGCTCCGTCAGTCACGCGCGCGGATCGTTGTCGCCGGCGACACCGAAAGGCGGAAGATCCAACGCAACCTCCACGACGGGGCGCAGCAGCGACTCGTCGCGCTCAGGGTGAGGGTGCAGCTGGTCGACGAACTGATAGGTGAGGACCCCGGACGTCGCGCCGCGCTCCTGCGCGAACTCGGATCGGAGGTGGACGAGACCCTCGATGAGGTTCGCACGCTCGCGCGGGGAGTCTACCCGCCACTCCTGGCTGATCAGGGTCTTGTCAGGGCGCTTCGGGCTGTCGGGCGCCGACATCCCGTCCAGACGACGGTCGAGGCCGACGGCGTTGGCCGCTATCCCCTCGAGCTCGAGGCGGCCGTGTACTTCTGTTGCCTCGAGGCGCTCCAGAATGCCGCGAAGCACGCCAGCTCGAGAACTGTCTCGATCACGCTCGTGGACAACGGCGCCCTGCGCTTCGCCGTTCGGGACGACGGCATCGGTTTCGCCGCGGGAGGCAACCGGGCGGGTCAAGGACTGACGAACATGCGCGACCGTGTAGCGGCCGTCGGCGGTTCGCTGACGATCGAATCGGCACCGGGAGAGGGCACCAGCGTCCTCGGCGTGATCCCTCAGTCTCGATCCGGCTAGTGGTCCCCCCGCGCGATCCCGGCCGGCCGCCGACGCATGATCGCCTTGTACCGATCCGAGTTGCTCTTGCCGACGACAACGTGATCGTCCGCGAGGGTCTCGAGCAGATGCTCGCGGGCGAGACAGAAATCGAGGTCGTTGCGTCCTGCGTTGATCTTCCGTCACTCTTGGCGGCGGTCGAGGCTGAGAGCCCGGACGTGGTGCTGACGGACATTCGCATGCCGCCGTCTCAGGGCGACGAAGGCATCCGCGTTGCGATCGACCTTCGCGGAACGCACCCCGAGATCGGCGTGATCGTTCTCTCCCAGTACGACGAACCGGATCATGTGCTGGCCCTCCTGGAGCTCGGGTCGGACCGTCGCGGCTACATGCTCAAGGAGCGGATCCACGACCGGGCGCAGCTCGTGGACGCGATCGAGACGGTCGCCGAGGGGGGCTCGGTCATCGACCCACGGATCGTCGACGTCCTCGTCGCAGCCCGCTCGCGCGGCGACACCTCGCCGCTCGCGACGCTCACACCGCGCGAGCTCGAGGTCCTCTCCCAGATCGCCCAGGGCAAGAGCAACAGCGCCATCGCCGCGTCGCTGGTGCTTACGAAGGCGGCCGTCGAGAAGCACATCAACTCGATCTTCCTCAAACTCGGGCTCTCGAACGCCGAGGATGTCAGCAAGCGGGTGAAGGCTTCCTTGCTCTTCCTCGCAGAAGAAGGCGACCAGACCACCGCTGACCGAGGGGTCGAGTGATCCGCTGGGCGGATTGTCGACCGTGGCCCGCTTCCGGATGGAGCAGCTTTAGTGGAGGCCGCGGCTAGCCTTCTCGGGGCAAGCTTCTGACTCGACACGGCTGCACCCTCAGCTTCGGCCCCACGCTGTCGGCGCCCTTGACGAGCTCGAGCACCGCTATCAGCTGTTCGTCGGAAGATCCGGAGGTTTGCGTCGTCGCAGTCGCCACGGTGGTTTGCCTACCCACCTCGGATGCCGTTGATGGTTGAGTGCGGCAGGTGAGGAGGCCACCGCCGGGTGACCTCCTCACCGTCCCCAATCAGCGCCCAGGGCCTGGACCGCCGGGGCCGGGGCCAGGGCGACCTGGACCGCCGGGGCCGGGGCCAGGACCGCCGGGGCCGGGGCCAGGACCGCCGGGGCCGGCAGGGCCGGGTCTCGGGCGAGCTTCCCTCATCATGCGAA
>DATDKQ010000051.1:0-3961 GCA_036519915.1 Solirubrobacterales bacterium
CCGCGATCCGAAGCGCTTCGTCGACGACTTCGCCACCCCGGATATCGAATACGTCAATCCTCCCGAGGCCCTCGACCCCGGTATTCGTCGTGGCCGCGCTGAAGTGAGGCTCGCCCTGCGACGCGCTCGTCAGTCGTCCCCGTCGTACCGGCATGAGCTCCGTGAACTGTTCGACCTTGGCGATACCGTAGTCGCCGCCGTCAGCCGCCACACTGGCCCTTCGAGCAGCGAGATCATCCAGGAAGAGGCGCACACCTGGGCCCTCCGCGACGGCAAGGTCGTTCGCTTCGAACGGGGTCGCAATCTGGAGGCCGCCCTCGAAGCCGCCGGGCTGTCGGAGTAGGGCAAGTAGGGCGGAAGAAACCGCCGCTTTGCACGAGAAGCGGCGCTTACATGCGGTTGGTCGGTCGCGCTTTCGCGGCCATGGTGGCCATCTCCTCGATCGCCTTGGCCATGGAGCACCGCCGGTCTTGCGGTTGAAGGCTCACGCGGCGTGACTCTCCCCACCCCGACCTACCCCCGATCAATCTCTTAGGCACCCGATCACGTAGGTAGTCGAAGTGTCTGTCCGGTTTTCTGAGTGGGCGTTGTCGCACGAGGAAGCGGCATGCCATCTTGCGGAACGAGGGGACCGTGATGTATGCCACGCACGGATCGTGCCCTCTGTCACATACTTTTCACCAGCCCTGGGGGAGCATGGGAGAGGCCCAAGGACCCCTGAGGAGGGGTTGAGCGGAGGAAAAGATCATGTCCGTTGCGGTGTCGGTGCTCGAGCAGAACCAGGAGGAGGACCGAGCCGCCATCGGCGTTTCGAGGGTCCGGCCGGAACCCAGCTTTGTTGCGTCCCTTGAGCTCAGCTGGAAGATGGCCGAGCTCTACGCACTGCAGGAAGAGGATTTTCAGGTCTTCCGCGACCTGTGCGACGCCTTCAACGGTCTCGGAAAAAGCCAGCTAGCTGACCCGTTCGGTGCCGAGCCATTTCGGTATCTGCATGACGACGTCGAACTCCAAGACTATCCCGGCATTCCAGGAGCGACCTGGCATCAGGGGCACGCTGGAGCCCTGCAATGGACCACGAATCTCTGGGAGTCCTTCGGGGACTTCTACTTGGAGCCACGGGAATTCATCCGTGCAGGACGAGGGCGGTTCGTGTGCGTCACCGCCACTCTTGGGCAGGGTCGCCGCAGTGGCCTCCAGCTGAGCCTGACTGCTTACGCCGTCGTCACCGTCGAGGACGACAAGATCAGGCGCATCGCAATAACCGCCGATCGGGAGGCGGCCCTCGAAGCCGCCGCGGGCGCGACTAGGAACCCAGCCACTCCTTGACCCGGCCCGGCGAGCCGAGGCTGGAAAAGTCACCGTCGTCGATGATCCGCTCGGCCGCCTCGATCGCGCCGTTGACGGCGGACCAGGTGAGGCCGCCGCCGACGCTCACGCGCTGCCCGCCGGCCTCGGCGATCTCGGCGAAGCTCAGCCCGAGCCGGCCGAAGGCGAGCACGTTGACGGGCTTCGAGACCGCATCGGAAACGGCCCTGATCTCCTCGGCGGTGACCAGACCGGGGGCATAGAGGACGTCGGCCCCCGCCTGCTCGAAGGCCTGCAGGCGGGCGATGGTGTCGTCGAGATCGGCGTTGCTCCGCAGCTGGTTCTCGGCGCGAGCGGTGAGCGTGAACGGGAAGTCGAGAGCCCGCGCCACCGCCACAGCCGCGGCCACGCGCTCCGCGGCCGATTCGAGGTCGTAGAGCACGCCATCGTCGCGGTCGTAGTCCTCGATCGAACCGCCGACGGCTCCGGCCTTGGCCGCCGTGGAGATTGCCCGGGCCGCGTCCTCGGGAGCCCGGCCGTAGCCGTTCTCGAGGTCGACCGAGACCGGCAGGTCGGTCGCCTGGGTCAGCAAGGCGACGTGCGCGGCGATCTCGTCGAGCGTCACGGTTCCGTCGGCGCGGCCGAGCGTGAAGGCCATGCCGCTGCTCGTCGTGGCGAGCGCCTTGAAGCCGAGCCCGGCGAGCACCTTGGCGCTGCCGGCATCCCAGGGGTTGGGGATCACGAACGGGGGGCCCGTGTGCAGCGCGCAGAAAGCCTCGCCCTTCTCTTCCTGAGTCAGACCCATCCCGTGGGTTATACGCGGGGGCGGGTGTCGATGCGGGCGAAGCCGGGTAGTTCCTGTTCCGCCAGAGAAAGGAGAGAGGAAATGGCCAAGACCAAGACAGACAAGGATCTCTACGGTCGCCTGCGCGACAGCGGCATCCGCAAGCGTGTCGCGAAGCTGGCCGCCGAGGCGATTCCGGCGAAGGGTCAGAAGAAGCCTGCCCGTGCGCATAGGCTGGCCGATCAGCTTTCGGCGGCCGCCGAGACGATCAGGGAACGCGCCGGCGGCGGTTCGCGCAAGCGCTCGGAGGCCTCGAGGAAGGCCGCCCGGACCCGGAAGGCCAAGGCGAAGAAGCGCAGGGGCTCAGCGAAGAAGGGCGCCCGGGCCCGCGCCAAGAGCTAAGACTTCATCCTGCGCAGGCGCTCCAGGTGCTCCCGGGAGAGCTCGTTGGTCGTGCGGAGAAAGTCGATCACCCGCTCGAGCTCCTCGGCGGTGAAGCGACCGCCGAGCCGGGAGGCCCAGTCGGCCGCCACCGGCCCCCAGATCCTGTCCGCGCGGGCGTAGAACTTTGGCGTCACCTCGAGCTTGACACGCCGCCGGTCGGCCGGATCCGAGACGCGGCGGGCATACCCGGCGCGCTCGAGGCGATCGACCACGCCCGTCACCGCGCCGGTGGTCAAGCCTGCCTGCGCGGCAAGCTCCCCAGCGGTCAGCCCGCCGCTGTTCTCGATGATGTTGATGCAGTGGAGGTCGGTGCGGTTGAGGCCGAGCCTCTCCGCCGCGAGGTTGTCGAAGGCGCTGTCCTGGTTTCCGGCGACGCGGAACTCGCCGATCAGTTCCGCGATCAGGTCCTTCTTCTGTTTTCGCCCAGTCGACACGATGATCTCTTATCTACTAAGATATTTAGCACGTAAGTAACTCAGCAAGCAAGGGGCAGCTTAGACCCCGCCGCCGACCTAAAGGAGACCAAGATGGCAATTGAGATGCGACTGGAGCTGGTGCAGGTGCCGGTGTCGGACATCGACCGGGCGAAGGCCTTCTACGTCGACAACGTCGGCTTCAACGACGACCACGACCACCAGGTGTCGGACGAGATCCGCTTCGTCCAGCTCACCCCTCCCGGCTCGGCCTGCTCGATCGCCCTGAACACGGGCGCGCATCAGATGGAGCCCGGCAGCATCGAGGGGCTTCAGATGGTGATCGAGGACGCCGATGCCGCCCGAGCCGAGCTCGCCGATCGCGGCGTCGAGGTGAGTGATGTCCAGGAGTTCCCCTGGGGCCGCTTCGTCTTCTTCAGCGATCCCGACGGGAACGGCTGGGCGCTGCAGCAGATCGTGCCGCAGAGCTAGCTCGGCTGCTCACCGCAGGCGCCCCGGGCCGCCGCCCCAATGCTCCATCAGCAGTCGCATTCCGTTCCCCCCGCAGATCAGCTCGGCGTCCTGATCTCCGTAGGCGGCGCGCAGCGCCTGCTGGAGGGGTGCCATGTCGCGCATGTCCTCGAGGTGCGGAAGGGTCGGCTTGATGAAGCCATCGAGGTCCGAGCCGATTGCGGTGTGCCGGTGCGAGCCCGTGATCTCGTGGATCCGATCGATGTGCGCGCGCAGGACCGAAACCGAATCCTCGAAGCTGCTCGGCTTCGGCAGTCTCGGCCGGGGGGGATCGGCGGGCGTTTGCGGCCCCTCGACGAGCCCGTCGTAGAGCTGGTGCTGAGCGAAGATCAGGCCCACCACGCCGTTCCGCTCCTTGATCCGCTCGATCGTGGGGGTCGCGAGCATGTACTCCTGGGTGCCGAACCGGTAGCCGGCGTGGGTGGCGAAGACCGGGGTTGTGTGGCCGGGGTCGAGCTTGTCGAGCAGGTCGAAGGTGTCCCCC
>DATDKQ010000052.1:0-4759 GCA_036519915.1 Solirubrobacterales bacterium
TTGCGACATCGCCCACGCAGTATCTCGCGCACAACTATTCCAAAGCCGGCCACTCATCGCCGCCGAGCATCTCGACCCTGGCCTGGGCAAGAACGAGGTCTCCGGCGTCGATGACGTCTCCGCGAGTAACGCCCTCGAGATGTATGAGATCGCGGTACTCGAGGAAACGCCGAACGACTGCGTCCCGACCGCGAAAGGTGCCCGGGTCCGGCCAGACGGGATCTTCCTCGTAGACCACGCTCTGAGTCAGGTACCGGTCTGCTGCCTGCGCGAGTGCGTCCAGATCGTCCCCCGAGTTGAGCGCGTCAGCCCCCGCGTCCATCCAGTTGCGCACGATCTCCACGCTCTCCTGCGACATCGCCTACTCCCGCAGCCCGGCGGCTTCGAGGGCTTCCTCCTTCGTCTGGTAGAGCGTCAGAGACATCTGGACACCGTTCTCGATGACGATGAGCCACGCGGCCCGAGCCTGAACCTCGATGTCGTCCCGCCCTCGAAAGAAGGTCACGTTGTCCACGACCACGACACCAGCATCGACCTCCACAACGTCAAGAACCTCAATTCGTCCCTCGTCGAATGTTTCGAGGAACCGTCGAGCGAACGGGCGGATCTCCTCGCGCCCCCGGAACACACGCGCATCAAGGCCGTGGGAATTCGACCAGTCCACCACGGCGTCCGGGGCCCAGTTCTCGAAGAGCCCGTCGAGATCACGCCGGTTGTAGGCGTCGATCGCCCGACGAACAAGTTCGACGTTCTCCTCCGACATCGCCCGCGCAGTATCTCGCGACAGCGCGTGCCGGTCAGTGGGACAGTGACCCAGCGGCTTGTTCTAAAAACCGGCCCGGCTCAGATGAGCGAGTTCCTACTCTTCGACGAAGGGGGGCGGCGGCCAGCCGTTTCCGATCAGGCCGCCGGAGCCGTTGGGAGGCGCGGCGGGATTTTGCCAGAAGTGATCGCAGTTGGTCGGAGCGACGTCGACCGATTTCGGCCCGCCCCCGGCCTGAATCCCGGCGTCGACCTGACGGTCGACGACTCCGCCATCGCCGTCACAGACGTCGAAAGCACGATCACCCTCTTGATGCTTCGGACCGTAACCCATCGCCGGAGCGGCGAGCACCAGCGAAGCAGCCAGAGCGCCCAGCGCGGCACAGGACTTTCTTTTCCCCATCGGACTCTCCTTCCTCGACGGCAGCGCGCAAAGCACGCCGTTGCCGAAACCGACCCTATTGCGGGGCTCGCCGCTAAGTCAAGCTCGCGATTTCACAGCGGGGGGAGGGAGGGTCGCGATTCGGACGGTGTGTTTTCGAAATACCGCCGATTGGGTCAGCGCACACAACTTTCGTACGCATTATGAGATCTCAGGAAGGACTTACGGTGAGTAAGCAGACCCAAAAGGCGGGTGCCGGCGCCGCTCTCGTGGAGTCGATCATCAAGGGACTGCCGCCTGGGATCGAGCTGGACGAGCGAGAGCGGACGCTGCTCGACCAGGCCGCACGGCAGGCCGACGACATAGCTGCGCTCGAGGCCGACATAGCCGAGCAGGGAATCCGGGTTCCGGGCTCCCGAGCCGGTCATACCGTCCTCAATCCGGCGCTCTCCGAGGCTCGACAGGGAAGGCTCGCGCTGGGAAAGCTCTTGGGCGCCTTGGAGCTGCCCGAGAGCGCTTCAGATGCGAGCAGGCGAAAAGAGCCGCTGAGGCCCGCTGGAAGCGAGCGAGCTGATGGCGCGGCTCACTAACCCCGCTTTCGTCTAGATAAGGCGTAGGCAGCGGGTGACCGAGACTAGTGCTGAGCCTGAGGCCGCTCGGCGCTGCGCAGCCGCTCGGCGAGGCCCTGCATCATCCGGACCGCGACTGTCGGGACCTCGTGGACCAGCGATGAGAACTCCCGTGAGCCGAGCACGAGCAGGTGCAAGTCGGTCTCGGCCGTAACCGTGGCCGAGCGAGGTCCCTGATCGAGTAGGGACATCTCACCGAAGAACGAGCCCGGACCGAGCAGTGCGCTGCTCTTCCCGCGGATCGTCGCCTTCGCCTTTCCGTCCGCGATCACGAAGCACTCCCGTCCCGGATCACCCTGGCGCACGATCACCTTGCCCTTCGGTGCGTTGACCTCATCGACGAGCGAAGCGATCCGAGCGAGCTCGCGCTTGTTGCAGGTAGAGAACAGGCGGACGTTTCCGAGCAGTTCCACCTTCGACTTCTTGCCCCTCCTGGATCGGCGGGCGCGGCGAGCCACGGCGCGAGTATCGCACGGTGGAGTGAAGCGGGTGCGGGAGTGACCCCTCTACGTTTCCTCCGACATCGCCTACACCCGCTTCTCTGCGACGTCTCGCGCCTCGCCGCGCTTTTCGACAATCCAGAAGTGTTCGTACTCGAAAAATCAGGGGGAATCGCCGGATCGGGCGGATTAGGGTCTGTTTTCAGAGGGGGAGCCGGGCGTTGAAGATGTGGTCAAGGATCACCCCCTGTAGGCGGGTGACCCTCCTCGAATCTGCGAAATCCAGGCTGGAGGTGCCGAGCAGGCTTAGAACAACTAGGTCCGAGAGCACCTGGGATTGATGTGTGGCGTGAGCCATCCGAACGAACCGCACCCCGCCTGCCGTTATTGCAAAGACGCAAGCGAGAGGAGCAACTGATGGCAACAGACGACAAGCGAGTGGTCCGGGTCTTGGTCAATCAGACCTGGTTCGACGTCGACGACGTCGGTAAGCGCAGTCGAGTCCGAGACGAAGAAGGGATGAGCGACGAGCGGCGAGAGCACCGCCCGGCGCCAGAAGGACGATCCGCCAGAGACACAGGCGACGGAGTAGCCGGTCCCTCCGGGGCCGTTCGTTTTTCTGACTGAGCGGGGCAAAACAGCCGCCGGGTAGCGCGGCTGGCAAAACGACCCCAGGATGATCAGCCGCGGCGCTTCTGAACTAGCTGATTTCCATGCAAAGCGTCGGTCGTGGAAGGCGCCTAGGGCGCCTATGGTCACCAAAGTCGTGTTCAAGCCCGAACCGGAGCCGAGAAAGGTGGGGTTGGCCTACTACCTGGTGAGGCTGGGCGCAGTGAGCCTGCCTGCGCTTCTCGTGTGCGTCCTCCTCTTCAGCGCGGCCGCGCTTGTGCTCCGGCCCTCGGCATACAAGCCATGGCAAGGCACACCAGGTCACCCGGAGGAGGGAAGGGTTAAAGGCGGGTGGGTAGTCATTGGGGAGCCGGCCGCACCGACCGCTGAGTCGACGCGCCCCGGTGGGCGGAAACTCGAACCTACGAACGCAGCGACGCCCGTGCGTGCCCCGACATCGTCACGCTCACATGCCCCCACGGGGGAACACCCCACGCCGCCTGATGACCACACGCCGTCACCCACTCATCCGACGCACCCGAGCCACCCCACCCACCCCAGTCATCCGACGCACCCCACTCACCCGACGCACCCCACCCAACCCACTCACCCGACTCATCCGACTAACCCGACGCAACCGACGCAACCGACGCAACCGAACCATCCAACACACCCCCCGCACCCCCCGCACCCCTAGTCCCCGACCGGTCCGCAGGGAGGCGGTGCCGCTGCCCAGGGGCGCTCAGTGACTACAGCTTGCTGCGGAGAACTTCAAGAGAGAGAAGCAGCCTGGCGGGAGGGGTTTGAACATCTGGACCGGTTTGTCGAGCGCGAGGGCCAAGCGCGAGTTCCACAGGGCCACGCCAAGATCGGGATCACCCTGGACCGCTACGGCCACCTGATGCCAGGCTCCGAGGAGGAGGCGGCCGGTCTCCTGGACAGCTATCTGGAGGGCCAGCGCGAGAGCGCCGAGGAAGTCGCTCGCGGTGCTGGAGCCGGTCTCACTGGCGAACTGACTGGCGAACAAGTGGCGAACGGAAACTGAAACCTCGCCATTTGCAGCGGTTCTAGAGCACGTAGACCGTCGTGAAGACGATGATCCACATCACATCGACGAAGTGCCAGTAGATGCCGGGGATCTCGACGCCGAGATGGTCCTTCGCCTCGGGTCCGTAGTGGCCACGGAAGGCGCGGACGTTCGCGATCCCCAGAAGGATCAGGCCGACCGTGACGTGGGCGCCGTGCAGGCCTGTGAGGCCGTAGAAGATCGAGCCGAAAGCGTCGTCACGAGCGCTGAAGCCGATGTGGACGTACTCGTTGAGCTGGACGAAGAGGAAGGTGGCGCCCAGCAGGAAGGTCGTGATCAGTCCCATCTGGAGCCCGCGGCGGTTGTTCTTCTGGATCGAGACGAGGGCCCAGTGCATCGTGAAGCTCGAGGAGACCAGGATCGCGGTGTTCATTCCTGCGACCGCGACCGGCAGCTCGAACGGGTGGGGCGGCCAGGGGCCGTCGTTGGCCACGACCCGGAGGAAGAAGTATGAGGCGAAGAACGCCCCGAACAGCATCACCTCGGAGACGATGAACAGCAGGATCCCGAGCGTCTGTCGGTCTATCCGCGAGCTCTGGTTCGCCTCCGGCGGATGAGCGTGGTGCTCCTCCTCGTGGCCGACGGCGACTGAGGCGGACTCCATCAGGCGGCCTCCCCCGCGCCGACGGGCTCGGGCTCGCCCGTCGTGGCGCTGAATGGCTCGGTGCTCGACTCGATGTGCTCGAGCGCCTTGTCCGTGAGGTGCTGGACCTTCTCGATCAGGCCCTCCTCGAGCCACTTCGATTGCTCGCCCCTCAGGGTCGAGATCAGGATGTCGTCGATCCGGTAGTGCTCGATCGCGTTCTCGATCGCGTGGTATGGATCAGGGCTCATCGGCTGACCGGTGGCG
>DATDKQ010000053.1:0-2253 GCA_036519915.1 Solirubrobacterales bacterium
TGGCCCGGGCCGACTCGTTGACGTAGTCGCGTACCGCGTGCTCATGCTCGGTGCCCGCCGCCAGCCGCTCGACCTCCGGATGCTCGGGGGCGAGCACGAAGAAGGTGGCGCCGAAGAGCGTGTCGGGACGGGTGGTGAAGACGGGGAAGTCGATGTCGAGGTCCTCGCAGCGGAAGATGACCTCGGCGCCCTCCGAGCGGCCGATCCAGTTCCGCTGCATCGTGATCACGTTCTCCGGCCAGGACTCGAGGAGCTCGAAGTCGTCGAGCAGCTGCTGCGCGTACTCGGTGATCCGGAAGAACCATTGCTCGAGCTGACGGAGCTCGACGAGCGTGCCGCAGCGCTCGCAATGCCCGTCGATCACCTGCTCGTTCGCGAGCACCGTCTGGTCCTTCGGACACCAGTGGACGGGCGCCTCGTGGCGGTGGGCGAGCCCGCGCTCGAAGAGCTTCAGGAAGATCCACTGCGTCCAGCGGTAGTAGCTGGGCTCGTGGGTGCCGAGCTCTCGCGTCCAGTCGATCGAGATGCCCCAGCGCATGAACTGCTCGCGGAAGGCCCTGATGGACTTCTCGGTCGCCTCCCGTGGAGGCTCGCCGGTCTGGATCGCGTTGTTCTCGGCCGGCAGCCCGAAGGCGTCGTAGCCCATCGGGTGCACGACCCGGTAGCCGCGACGGCGGCGGAAGTGGGCGATTGCGTCGCCCACCGAGTAGGTCTTCAGGTGGCCGACGTGGGGCTCGCCCGACGGGTAGGGCAGCATCTCGAGCACGTAGCTCTTCGGCTTCGACGGGTCGAACTCGGGTGACCCGGGGTTCGGAACCACCCACGTGTTCTCGGCCTCCCAGACCAGCTGCCACTTGCGCTCGATCGCCTGGGGGTCGTAGCGGTCCGTTGTCTCAGTCTCGGGCACGGCGGCCAGTTTACGAGCGAGACCGCAGCGTATATTCGACCGAGACGAAAGGAGGAACGGGGATGTCGAGATTGATCAGGCTTGACCGGACAGGACACACGGAGCTGGCGAGCTGGAGCACCGAGGACGTTGAGTCTCAGCGGGCTGCGGTCGAGGCGTTCCGCCGGGAGCTGGACGAGGGGATGCTGGCCAGCGCGACGCTTCCCGATGGATCGGCGGAGATCGTGCGGGAGCTGCCGCTCGACGCGGATCTGGTCGTGATGCGCCGCCCGATCGCCGGGGGCTGATCTTGGAGGCGAGCGCCGCCGGACCTGGCGTTCTCGCCGAGGCGGCGGCGATGCCGTGGCGGCGGCGGACGAGTGACCGTAGCCTGAGACGCGAGGGGCGGATCTGGACCCTATGGAGCGTTGGCCTACTCGTCACCTTTGGGCTGCCGGCCGCGCTGCTGATCTGGATCGAGCCGCTCGCCGCCCCGGTAGCGGCGATCTTCCTCGGGCACGGAATCGCGGTGCTTCATCTGCAGGCGCGCCGAGGCGCACGCGGGGTGAAGCCGATCAGCGGGGCCACGGGAGAGCCGGAGCGGCGTGCACTCGGCCTCCTCGGGGATCTGCTGGGCCACGAGTCGCGAGAACTGCTCGATGAGACTGGTGTGGCCCTCGAGCGCGGTCGGCTGGGTGCATGGCTGGTGGGACAGGAGGGCACGATCCTGGTGCGCCCGGGCGGCCATCGGGTGCACTGCTTCTGCGTCCGAGTCAGGGAGGCCGACGATCTGCCGCCCGGCGACCGCGTCGCGCACCTGCTGCTGGCACTGCGCGAGGACGAGGAGGGCTTTGCGACGGTCGCGAACCGAAACTTCTCGGGCGCGAGCTGGCGGCTTCGCCTGGAACTGCCGAAACGAGCCCGCCCCGCGTTGGGGAGGGCCCGCTCGGCGTTCCTCAGTTCTCCTCGGCCTGGATCTCCTTGACCCGCTTCTCGAGCTGCTCCATGACCGCCGGGTCGCGGAGCGTCGTCACGTCGCCGAGCTCGCGGCCCTCGGCAATGTCGCGGAGAAGCCGGCGCATGATCTTGCCCGACCGGGTCTTGGGCAGGTCCCCTGCCCAGATGACGCGCTTGGGCCTGGCAATCTTCGAGATCCGCATCGCCACGTGGTCGCGGATCTCCTTCTCGATCTGATCGTTGCCCTCGAGGTCGCCCTCCAGGGTGACGAAGGCGACGATCGCCTGGCCGGTGTCCTCGTCCTGGATGCCGATCACGGCGCACTCGGCAACCCTGGGGTATGAGACGACCGCCGATTCGACCTCCGCGGTCGAGAGGAGGTGGCCGGAGACGTTGACCGCGTCGTCGGC
>DATDKQ010000054.1:0-2428 GCA_036519915.1 Solirubrobacterales bacterium
GCCTTGCCGTTGACCCGCTTCAGGTAGGCGCGCTGCACCGGGCCCATCAGCCTCTCGCCCGTCGGTAGGGAGAGGAACTCGAGGGTGAAGTCGATGCGAGTGCCACCACCTGACAGGTCTTCGAGCCTGTAGCTGCCGCGCGTCCGTCGCCTGCCGCGTGACCCGCCCGTTCCCTCCTCGACGATGCGACGGCCGGCGTCCGCCTCGACCACCTCGATCTCCGTCCGGTCCTTCTCCCCCGCGGCCTTCACTCTGACGTTCGCCTTCGCCCCGACGCCGCGCTTCGGGCCCGAGAATTCCCAGTCGATCATGAAGTGGTCTGTGAACTGCTCGTGGTTGCCGAGCACGTCGAGGAACTCGTAGACCTCGGGGCGCGGGTTGGGCACTTCGACCGAGACCCTGACCGGCTTCATCGCTAGGGGAGCGGCTCGAGGCCGTCGTCGAGCTCGACCCCGAAGGTGTTCAGTGCGAAGGCGAGCATGTGGTAGTGGCCCACCACCATGGTCGCCTCGATCAGCTCTTGTTGGTCGTAGGTCTCGGCCAGGGTCTCCCAGGTTGCGTCGGAGATTCGAGAGTCGTCGTGGAGCTCGTCCGCGGCCCGAAGCAGCGCGGCCTCGTGCGGACTCCAGCTCTCGGCGTCCGGGCCCTCGATCACGCGATCGATCGTTTCGCGGTCGATGCCGCCGTCGAGCGAGATCCGGACGTGCTGGCCCCATTCGTACGAGGACCCGCAGCGCACGGCAGTACGAAGGATGAGCAGCTCGCGGTCGCGTCCCGGCAGCTTGCCCGCCGTCAGCAGGAAGCCGCCGAAGGGCAGCCAGGCCCGGAAGAAATCGGGGTGCTGAGCAAAGGTCGGAAAGATGTTGTTGTCGCCGAGCCGCCTGGAGACTCCTCCGGGGACGGCCTCGAGGATCCGCTTCAGATCCGGATCGCCTCCCCAGTCCTCAGGAGGAAGAGGCGGAATGCGGGGCTCGTCGCTCACCGTGTCGCCCTCGGGGCGACGGTCAGGCCGCCGTCCACGATCAGGCTCTGGCCGGTGACGTAGCTCGACTCGCCCGAGAGCAGGAAGACGGCGGCGTACGCGACCTCCCACGCCGTCCCCTGACGTCCAGCGGGGATCGGAACCTCGTCGCGCAGTGGGCTGATCTGCGATGCGAGCCGGCCGAGCGAGGTGTTGATCAAGCCCGGCATCAGCAGATTGGTCCGGATGCGGGGTGCGCCTTCCACCGCGGACTGGCGACAGAGCGCCTCGAGCGCCGCCTTGGAGGCGGCGTAGACCGGGAAGGGCATCACCTCGCGCGAGGCGATCGAGCCGACCAGCACGACCGCGCCGGGGTCGTCCATCGACCCCATGGCGAGCTTGCAGCCCAGGAACTGGGAGCGCGCGTTGACCGCCATCACGCGGTCCCAGTCCTCCACACTGGTGCCCGCGAGGCCGAGCCCCGCCCCGATTCCGGCGTTCATCACCAGGCCGTCGATGCCGCCGAACTGCGCGCGCGTCCTCTCGAAGGCATCCGTCATCGCTTCCTCGCTGCTCGCGTCGGCCCCGATCACGAGCGCGTCCGCGCCCTCGGCGCGCACCAGCTCGGCGGTTTCATCGGCGCTCTGCTCGTTGAGATCCAGCAGGGCCACCGAGGCGCCCTCCCGCGCGAAGAGGATCGACATCGCGCGCCCGTTGCCGATCGGCGGTTCGTCGAGGCCGTGGTCCTCCTGTCCGGCGCCGACGATGAGGATGCGCCTGCCCTCGAGCCGGCCGCGACCCGGCGCCTCGCCCAGCGCCTCGTCGACGGTCGCCTGGATGGACCGCTCGGCGTTCACGGCACGGTCTCCTCGCAGCAGCTCGACTCACGCCTCACGGAGCTGACCCTATCCACCCCGGCGCTGCGGCAGCCGACTCATGTCCGGGTGCTCCTGCCCTGGCAGCGGGACCTGAGCGAGGCGCTGCCATCCATCCTGGCGACCTTGAACCAGGCGTCCATCCGGTCCGGCCAGCCCTAAACAGCGGTAGGCGACCCGCCGATGAATGAATCCAGGACGGGTGGGGTACCCCTGCCCTTTAGCCATGAATGGAAACTGGCTAACCAGCCAGTTAGTCTGCTCAATGCTGAAGACGCCAGACGAACAGACCACCGATTCCTCGGCCCAGGCCGCTCGCACGAACGGCCTCGATATGAGCGACCTGGACGCGATCGACGTCCCCGATCGCCCGAATTGGGAGAACGGCCCGCCCTACGAGCTCTTCAAGGAGCTGCGCGGCCGCTGTCCCGTCCACTGGTCCGAGATCCCGGAGTATCCGGAGGAGGAGGGCTTCTGGTCGGTGAGCAAGGCCGAGAACGTCCGCGAGGTCAGCCTCGACTGGGAGACCTACTCGTCGGAGGTCGGCGGCGTCACCGGCCTCACTCACGCGATCCCGCTCGAGCTCACCCGC
>DATDKQ010000055.1:0-6055 GCA_036519915.1 Solirubrobacterales bacterium
TCGGTCACCATCACCGCCGCGAACGGCGACCAGCTGTTTGGCGATATCAGCGGCAGCGGGACGAACGTCGCTTCGGGAGGCTCCACGGGCACGACGGCCACCACGATTACCGGCGGCACCGGGCGCTTTACGGGCGCCAGCGGAAGTGTCAGCGGCCCGTTTACCCAGACGCCGATCTCCATGAGCGCCACGACGGCGACCTTCGCCACCACGTTCTCGCTGAGCGGCACGATCAGCTACTAGCGAACCCGAGTCGGGAGACATCAAAGGGGACCCTCGTTGATGAGGGTCCCCTTCATTTGGTCGACGGGCGGTGCCGTTAGGCGTCTGCGACTAGTCAACCGCCGCTTTGGACGAGAAGCGGTAGTCCGGACGCCTGGTCTGTGTGTCCCCGTTCGGTTTCCGCGTGACCGTCGAAGCGATGGGGTCTGGTAGTTGGACTGTCGCGGTTTCACACACCAAGGGCCCTCTTTCGAGGCCCTTGGTCACGCTTGCAGCCTTGGTCACGCTTGCAGCAGCCGTGCTACGCCGTGGCTGTCTCCGGAAGGCCCATCGCGCGCTCCCCGTCGACCTCGAAATACGTGTTCTCACTCGCGCCGGCCGTAGCCGGGTCGAGGTAGTCACGGATGGCGTCGATCGAATCCGCCTCCCACAGGCAAACGGCCACCGTCTTGTCCTGTGACGGATAGAACTGCTGCCCCTGGACACCAGGCGGCCCCCCTCCGGAAACCTCCTCGGCGTCCATCGAGAAGAACTTCTCGGGATCGGTGATCCGGTGCTGCACCACTACATTCATAAGCCAGTACCTCCGTCGAGTCGATTAGGTCAGCGGGCAACCTTTGGTGATTACCATATCATGCTATCTATATCTAGTGATATAAGACCAGAATGCCCCAGTACCAATTCCTGACCAACCACGCTCTAGTCCTACTCTGCGTCGCGCACGACCCCGGCATTCGCCTGCGTGATATCGCCCAGACGGTGGGGATCACAGAGCGAAGCGCCCATCGGATCGTCTCCGAACTGGTCGAGGACGGCTACGTCATTCGCGAGAGAAGCGGCAGGCGAAACCTCTACAAGGTGGATCCCGAGCTGCCGCTGCATCACCCCCTCGCGGAGGAGATAGAGCAGCGCAGGGTTGGCGATCTGCTCGAAGTGCTTCTCGGGAAGGACGGTCGGGGTCCGGCCCGACGGCAACGCCAGCGGACCACCTAGCCGAACCTGCAGCAAAGAGAAAGGGCCGCGTCCGCGGCCCTCTGAAACACCAAGGGCCCTCTTTCGAGGGCCCTTGGCGAGTAGCGGGGGCGGGATTCGAACCCGCGACCTTCGGGTTATGAGCCCGACGAGCTACCAGACTGCTCCACCCCGCGTCGGTCCGATGATTTTAGCTCGCCATCGAAGCAATCTGCAAGGGGAGAGAAGATGCGCGACGCCTCTTTCAGGACTAGGATGCCTCGCGTTGAACGGGGATCGGAGGGAATGGATGCCGTCTTGCGCGTCGCCGTAGTCGATATCGGGACCAACTCAACCAGGCTTTTGATCGGGGACGTTACGGGCACAAGCGTCACCGAGATCGAACGACGCACAACGGTCACCAACATGGGCCGGGGCGTCGACCACAGCGGATTGATCTGCTCGGACGCCGTCGACGACGTCTGCACGGTGATCGGCGACTACAAGGCGCGCTACGAGGAGATGGGCGCCGAGCGCGTGATGACGATCGCGACCAGCGCAGTCCGAGACGCCGTCAACGGCGAGGCCTTCATCGCCGAGCTCCGTGAGCGCTTCGGCCTCGACGCGCGGCTGCTCACAGGCGAGGAGGAGGCCAACCTCACCTATCTCGGCGCCACCGCCCATCGCCCCGACGAGGGGGCGACACTGGTCTTCGACATCGGCGGCGGCTCGACCGAGCTGATCGTCGGCTCCGGGACCAAGGTCGGGTTCCACACGTCGCTCCAGGCCGGCACGATCCGCCAGTCGGAGCGCCACCTGACCTCAGACCCGCCTGACCCTCACGAGCTCGAGGACCTCGCCGACGAGATCCGCAACCTGATCGACCAGGCGATCGCCGCGGATCCCCAGGCGAAGGCCAGCCGGGCGATCGCCGTCGCCGGGACGCCCACCTCGCTTGCCGCGATCGACCAGGGACTCGAGCCCTACGACCCCGGCCGGGTGCATGGCTACCACCTGGGCATGAAGCGGATCCAGCGAATGCTGAGCGGGCTCTCCTCGCTGCCGCTCGCCGAGCGGCTCCGGGTGCCCGGTCTGCACCCCGGGCGTGCCCCGACGATCGTCGCGGGCACCGTGATCCTGGTTCAGGTGATGCGGGCGTTCAAGATCAAGGAGATCGAGGTCTCAGAGCTGGACATCCTCCACGGCTCGGCGCTCTCGGCCGCAATGGCCCCCGTCTGAGCCCCGGCTTGGCCACTAGGTAGTAATGGGTGCAATCACCCGAATTTTCGGTATTGCCTAAAAACGATGGGGGATCGATACTCCCGGAGTCGGGAGATTTGGTGCTGGGCCGGACGCCCAATACCGACTCTCGGCTCATAGGAATCGGGCGTTTGCCGCAAGGCGCCTCCCGTCGCCTGGTTCCACTACATACCCCCCAAGTAAGGCCCCTGAGACGTACCCCTGCCCGTCCTGACGGGGCCTGTTTGCGAGACCGGCCGCCATGGAAGGCGGTCGGTCTTCGTTTAGGGGCCGCTCGTAGCCCCGACCTGATGGCGAGGCCGTAGTGTCCGGCACGTGCTCTTCGACGAATGGGAGATCGAGCTCCACGGCCACCGGGTGATCTACCGGATCGCCGGCGACGGCCCGCCGGTCGTGCTGATCCATGGGATGGTCAACTCCTCGAAGCATTGGGAGGAGGTGGCGCTGCGGCTCGCCGACCGCTACACGGTCGTCGCCCCGGACCTGCTCGGCCACGGCGACTCGGCCGCGGTCCGCGGCGACTACTCGCTCGGCGCCCACGCCTGCAGCATCCGCGATCTGCTGACGACGATCGGTATCGAACGGGCCACCGTCGTCGGCCACTCGCTCGGCGGTGGGATCGCAATGCAGTTCTTCTACCAGTTCCCCCAGCGGGTCGAGCGGCTTGCGCTGATCTCGAGCGGCGGCCTCGGCCACGAGGTGAGCCCGATGCTCCGCGGCGCCGCCCTGCCCGGCGCGGCCACCGGGATCTGGCTGGTGGCCAATCGGCGAGTCCGCTCGGCCCTCGAACGCGCAGGCGGGCGGATGCGGGAGCGCGGCAGCCGGAAGGGCGTCTACCTGGAGGCGGTGGCGCGTGCCATGCGGCCCCTCCAGGACGCAGCGGCCCGGCGGGCGTTCGTGCAGACGCTGCGCTCGGTGATCGACGTGCGCGGCCAGCACGTCAGCGCAATCGACCGGCTCTATTTGCTCGGCGAGCTGCCCACCCTGATCGTCTGGGGCGGGCGGGACAACACGATCCCGATGGAGCACGGCCTGGCCGCCCACGAGCTGATCCCCAACAGCCGCTTCGTCACCCTGCCGAAGGCGGCACACTTCCCGAACCTCGAGGACCCGCAGGGCCTCGCGGACGCGCTGCTCGACTGGCTCGACTCGACCGAGCCGGGCCTGATCGTGGACTCCGAGTGGGGGCAGATCGTCGGCGCCCGCTCGCCGCGCCGCCAGCGATTCGGCGCGGACGGGTCTACGCCGTCGCCAGCGCGACCGAGTGGTTCGCCCGAATGAGGTCGTCCGGGTCCCAGCTGCGCTTCACCTGGGCGAGGCGCTGGCAGGTCTCCGGCGGCAGGATCGCGTCGACGTCGCAGGGCCGCTCCGCGTAGTTGAAGTAGCCGGCCGCCGCGGCCCAGGGCTTCATCGCGTCGGCGAGCTTGTCGAGCTGTCCGTCGATCGGGTCCCTCATCGCCGGATCCATCAGCATCCCGAGCGAGAGCATCACGAACTCGGCGTCCAGCTTGTCGAGCGCGCCACCGTTCTCGGCGGGACGGGAAAGCGCGCCACCGAGGTGACGCAGCTCCGCGAACAGCAGCGGCGAGTCCGACTCCGGGCCGGCAGTCTCGTAAAAGGCGTCGATTGCCTCGTCGGTGAGCTCGCTGAGCACGCCGTGGTGGCCGACGCCCGGGACCGGCGGCTCGGGATCCATCGCGATCCGGGTAAGGCCGGTGGCCGGGATCTGGTCGAAGGTGTCCATCAGGGGCTCGCCTATCTTCCGTAGCGGCCCGATCGACGTCTCCCCCTCCTCCCTGCTGCCGATGCAGGTCGCTGCGATCTGCAGGAATTTCTTGCCGCGGATCACCTCGGGGACGTCGGGAAGGGGCGGCAGGTTCATCATCCGCACCATGCTTGCGACCTCCTCGGGAACGCGGGCTGCCCATTCGCGGTAGACGTGGAGGGCGTCGTGCGTCAGCTCGGCGGGCAGCAGAAGCGACCCGGCGTAGGCCTCGCTGATCGGCAGAAGCTCGAGGTGAAGGGCCGTGACGATCGCATATCCCCCGCCTCCGCCTCGCAGCGCCCAGAATAGGTCGGGATCGCTCCCGGCGTCCACCGTTCGGGGCTCGCCGTCGGCGGTGACCAGCTCGATCGCGCTCACCCGGTTGCACGCCCATCCGTACTTCCGGCCGAGCCAGCTCAGCCCGCCGCCGAGCGTGTAGCCAGTCACTCCAACGTTCGGGGAGGTCCCGGGCATCGAGGACATCCCCTGCCCGCTCGCTGCCTCGGCGACGTCCTCGGCGAGCCCGCCCGCCTCGACGCGCGCCTTCTCCCCTTCGATCGCAACATCGCGCATGCGCTCGGTCTTGACGAGGATCACGCCGTCGAGCGACCCGAGCGCCATGGCCCCGTGGCCGGTCCCCTGCCCCGCCACCTTGAGGCCGTTCTCCCTGGCGAAGCGCATCACCTTGGAGACGTCGTCCGCGCTCTCGACCAGGGCGACCGCCTCCGGCCGCTGGTCCGCCGCCAGGTTCCAGGCCTGCCGGGCCTCATCCCAGTCGGAGTCGCTCGAGGTCGCGATCCGGCCGCGGATGGATAGCTCGGAGAAGTCAGCCACGGCGGCGGACTCTAGTCAGCCTGCCGTGCTGCGCATCCGTATTTTCCCGCCGCTGTTAGGCGGGCTCCAGGCTGGCGTCGGCCGGGATCTGGGCGACCCGGTCGAAGGCGACCCGGGCGAGCAGACCGCCGACGATCGCGGCGATGCCCGCCATCACCAGCGCCGCGCGCGGGTCGACCGCCTGCGACAGCCAGCCGGAGAGCGGGCCGCCGATCGGCGTCGAGCCGAGGAACACGATCGAGTAGAGCGCCATCACGCGGCCGCGCATGGTCGGCTCCGACGCGAGCTGGAGCGAGGAGTTGACGCTCGCCGCCAGGGTCACGGTCGCGGCGCCGAGCGGCGCCAGCGCGGCGACCTCGAGCGCGAGGGTCGGCGCGCCGGCGGCGAGCAGCGAGAGGAGTCCGAAGACGATCGCGGCGCCGACCAGGAGCGTCGGCGTCACCGAGTCACGCGCGCCGTTGACCAGGGCGCCGACTATCGCGCCGAGGCCCATCGCGGCGACCAGCGCGGCGTAGGTCGAGGGCCCGCCGTGGAAGGTGAAGTCGGCGAGCAGGGGCAGGACAGCCTGGAAGTTGTACCCGAGGGTCCCCACGATCGCCATCAGACCCAACGGGATCCAGAGGTCTGGGCTCCGGCGGACATAGGCGAAGCCGGCTCGAATGGCCCCGGGCTGCCGCGTCGCGATCTCGGCGGGCCGCAGGCGCTCGGTGTCCATCCCGGCGAGCACCCAGATCATGAAGGCGAAGCTCGCGGCGTTGATCGCGAAACAGGGTTCGACGCCGACCGTCGCGATCAGGACGCCGGCGAACGCCGGGCCGATCACGCGGGCGCTGTGGACGAGAACGCTGTTCAGGCTGACCGCGTTCACCACCTTGTCCGATCCGACCATCTCCATCACGAAGGCCTGGCGGGTCGGGTAGTCGACCGAGTTGACGCAGCCGCGCAGGAAGACGAGGGCGAAGACCATCCAGGGCACCAGGACTCCCTCGAGCGCGAGGGTGAGCATGGTCAGCGGAGCGATCA
>DATDKQ010000056.1:0-12230 GCA_036519915.1 Solirubrobacterales bacterium
AACGAAGATGATGGCCTGCTCGGGCTCCTCCGCCTTCAGCACCTCGGCGAGGCGCTCGGGCTTCTGGCGTGGCTCGACCATCACGTAGGCCTGCTCGACCGAGTCGACGGTCAGCTTCTTCGGCGTCACCCGGATCGTGACCGGGTCATACATGTACTGCTCGGCGAGACGAGCGACGGGCTCCGGCATCGTCGCCGAGAAGAGCAGCGTCTGGCGGCCGCTCGGGCACATCCGCAGGATCCGCTCGACGTCCTCGATGAAGCCGAGGTCGAGCATCTCGTCGGCCTCGTCGAGGACCACGTAGCGGGCGGCGGTGAGCACGAGGGACTTCCGCGAGATCAGGTCCATCATTCGACCGACCGTGGCGACGACCACCTGGGCACCGTGGCGGAGCCTCGACTGCTGCTCGCGGATCGGCGCCCCGCCGAAGATCGCGACCACGTTGACGTTGTCCAGGTGCTCCGCGTACGCCCGCAGCGCCTGGGTCACCTGGATGCAGAGCTCGCGGGTCGGCGTCAGCACGATCGCCTGCGTCTCCTCGTTCTCCGGGTCGATGTACTCGAGCATCGGCAGGCCGAAGGCCGCGGTCTTGCCGCTGCCGGTCTGTGCCTGGCCGATGACGTCGTGGCCGTTGAGCAGCTCCGGGATCGCCTGCGCCTGGATCGGGGTCGGCTCGGCGTAGCCGAGCTCGGTCAGCGTCTGCAGCAGGCCCTCGGACAGACCGAGATCCTTGAAGGAGGTGGCCTCCCCCTGCGCGGTGGTGTTCTCGCTCATCACGCCGATGGATCGAGGAGCAGCTTGCCAGTGGTGCGGCGCTCCTGCATCTCGGTGTGCGCGCTAGACACCTCACTGAGCGGGTAGACGCCGCCGATCACGACCTCTAGCTCGCCCGCCGCCACCCCGCCCAGCAGGTCGGCGATCATCGACCCGAGCAACTGCCGGCGCTGAGCGATCAGCGGCACCAGCCAGAACCCGATCACCGACTTCGAGGTCTGCAGGAGGTAGTTGGTCGCGACATGGTTGGGATGGCGGGCCGCGTTCCCGAAGACCACGATCCGCCCGAGGGGGGCGAGCGCTCCCAGCTCAGCCTCGAAGCCGGTGCCGCTCATGTGCAGCACCACGTCGACGCGCTCTCCGCCGTTTGCCTCGAGGATCGCCTCCTTCACGTCATCGGCTCGAGAGTCGGCGGTCGCATCCGCGCCGAGGCGCTCACAGAGCGCGTGCTTCTCTTCGCTGGAGGCGAGCGCGATGACCTTGGCGCCCGCTCGCTTGGCCAGCTGCACGGCCAGGCTGCCCGTGCCGCCGGCAGCCGCCTCGATCGCGACCGTCTCCCCCTTCTCGACGTGGGCGCAGAAGTTGAGGAGGGCGTGGGCGGTGAGCCCTTGCAGCAGCAATCCGGCGGCCTGCTCGTCGCTCACCTCGTCAGGAAGCGGGACCAGCCACGCCTCCGGAACGGCGACCTTCTGCGCGTAGCCGCCACCGCTCATGATCGCGGCGACCCGGCGCCCGTCGGGCGTCGTCCCGCTGATCTCCCCGCCGGGAATCATCGGCAGGCTCTGCTCGGCCAAATAGTCGTTGCGGATCTGGTGGGTATCCGCGAAGTTCATTCCGGCGCGAGCGACATCCACGACCACCTGCCCGTCGCTCGGCTCCGGGTCCGGCAGCTCGACGACCTTGAGCACCTCAGGCCCGCCGAACTCCTCGATCTGAATAGCCTTCACTCCGCAAGCGTATGTCACTGACCGTAGTGGGAAGCATCGCGTTCGATTCCGTCCGCACCCCATTCGGGGAGCGCGACCGGATGCTCGGCGGGTCCACCGTCCACTTCAGCCTTGCCGCAAGGTTCTTCACGGAGGTGCGTGTGGTCGGGCCGGTCGGCGATGACTTCGGGGACGACGAGCTCAAGGTCCTCGAGGACCGAGGGGTGATCACAGATGACATCGAACGGGTGGAGGGCGGTCAGACCTTCTTCTGGCGCGCCCACTACGAGTACGACATGAACGTCGCCCATACCGACGACACCCAGCTCAACGTCTTCGCCGACTTCGACCCGAAGCTCTCCGAGGCGGCCAAGCAGTCGGAGCTGCTCTTCCTCGGGAACATCGATCCCGAGCTCCAGCACAGCGTCCGGGCGTCGAGCCAGGCGCAGTTCGCCGGCCTCGACTCGATGAACTTCTGGCTCGCGAACGCGCGGGAGTCGTTGGAGGCCGCGATCGCCGAGGTCGATTGCCTGATGCTCAACGACGCCGAGATCCGCGAGCTGACCGGCGAGCCGAACCTGGCGCGCGCGGCCCGCGCCGCCATGGAGATGGGACCGGGCGTGATCGTCGCCAAGCGCGGCGAGTACGGCGCCGCCCTCTTCTCCGGAGATGACTTCTTCGCGATCCCGGGCTACCTGCTCGAGGACGTGCGAGACCCGACCGGCGCCGGGGACAGCTTCGCGGGCGGCTTCCTGGGGTACCTCGACAGCCGGCGCGCTGCCGGGGACTCGGTCCTCGATCCCGCGATCCTCCGCCAGGCGATGGCGTACGGGTCAGTGCTCGCCTCGTTCAACGTGGAGGACTTCGGCACCGATCGGATCCAGACGCTGACCAAGGATGAGATCGAGGAACGGTTGCGCGACTTCCAGCGGATCACCCGCTTCGAGGTCGAGCCGGCGTCGGGGTCGGAGGCGAACTAGCGGCCAGGTCCGCAGCGGCGCCTCGTCCAGGTCGAGATCCGCTTCGCCTGCAGTCACCCATGACGGAACTCACGCCCCCACTCTCGGCCGAGGATCACGTCGACGGCCCCGAGCGCGCCGAGCTCGAGCTGGTCATGTTCGGGGACTTCCAGTGCCCTCACTGCACGGCTGCGTGCCCGATCATCCGCCGCATCCGCGACCAGATGGCGGGCAGGCTGCTGTTCGCCTTCCGCCACTATCCGCTCCGCGACACCCACCCCGACGCCGAGCGCGCTGCCGAGGCGGCCGAGGCGGCGGCAGCCCAGGGCGCGTTCTGGCAGATGCACAACCGGATGTACGAGTCAGGCGGTGCGCTCTCTCGTGAGGACCTGATCGGCTACGCGTCCGAGCTCGGCCTGGACTCGGAACGGGTCGGGGCCGAGCTCGACTCGGAGGTGCACCGCCCGCGCGTGCAGAGCGACGTCGACAGCGGCATCGCAAGCGGCGTCACCGGCACGCCCGGATTCTTCGTCGGCGGGCGTCTCTACGGCGGCTCGTTTGACGCGCAGTCCCTGACCGCGGCGCTCGAGACTTCGGCCTAGACCGTCGCTCCCGATGTCTTCGCGAGGACCTCGTGAAGGGCCGCGAGGTCACGGTGGCCGTAGCCGAGCTCGCCGGCTTTGGTCAAGATCTCGTCAGCGGCGCCAGCCGAGAGCACCGGTACGTGAAGCTCGTCGGCCGTCTCCAGTGCTAGGCGGATGTCCTTGTGCATCAGGTCGACGTCGAACCACGCCTCCTCGGGCAGGTCGAGGATCAGCGGGGCGCGCGCCTTCAGCATCGGCGAGCCGATCGGACTCTCGGTCATCACCTTGAGGGCGAGCTCGCGGTCGACGCCGTCTCGCTCCGCCATCACGAGCCCCTCTGAGAGGGCCAGCATCTGTACGGCGAGGCTGATGTTGATCGCGAGCTTGAGGATCAGGCCCTGCCCGTTCTGGCCGATGTAGGTCGGAGTCCCGAGCTCGCGGAGCAGGTGCTCGACACCCTCGTAGGCGTGCTCGTCCCCACCGACCATGATCGTCAGCGTTCCCGACTGCACCTGGGGGACGCTCCCTGACACCGGCGCATCGAGCATCTCGGCTCCGCTCGCCCGCACCTGCTCCGCCACCTTGCGGCTAACGCGGGGGCTGACGGTGCTGACGTCCACCCAGGTCTTCCCTTCCGCGAGGCCGGCCACGATCCCGTCCGGGCCCGAGGCGACCTCCTCGAGAACATCGTCGTTTGGAATGGACGTGAAGACGACGTCAACGGACTCGGCTACCTCGCGCGGCGTCTCGCGCCAGGTAAGTCCCTCTTCCAGGAGCTTCTCGGCATCCGCCCTGCCTCTCGCCTCCCCGTACACCGGGTAGCCGGCGTCGAGGTAGCGAGCGGCCATGTTTCCGCCCATATGGCCGAGCCCGACGAAGCCGATCGTCTCGTGCGCGGCGCTCATTCGGGCATCATCTCAGGGTGCGGTCCGGTCATCGGGGCGGAGCCGGCCATGATGCGGTCGATCCGCTCGAGATCGGCCTCGCTCAGGCTCAGCTCCGCCGCGGCGACGCTGTCTGCGATGTGATGCGGGTGCCGTGCGCCGACGATCGCGACCTGTACGGCCGGGTTGGAAAGGGTCCATGCGATCGCGAGGCGGCTCACTGAGACGCCGAGCTCTTCCGAGGCGAAGCGCTCGAGCTCACGGACGACGGCGACGTTCCGGCGATAGGCCTCACCCTTGAAAGAACGGTGCTCCGCTACGCCAGTCGTCCGGGGCGAACGTGGTGTTCTCATCCATGGCACCGGTGAGCAGGCCGTGGGCGAGCGCCCCATAGACCAGCACGCCGATGTCATGCTCACGGGAGTAGGGCAGCACGTCGGCCTCGATGTCGCGCCGGAATAGGTCGTAGGGCGGCTGCACGGTCTCCACCGGCCGAGTCCCGGCGAACTCCGCCATCTGAGTCGCGTCGTAGTTGGAGACGCCGACGTGGCGGATCTTGCCCTCGTCCACCATGCGCTGAAGCGCTCCTGCGGTCTCGGCGAAGGGGATCTTGGGGTCGGGCCAGTGGACCTGGTAGACGTCGATGTGATCGACACCGAGGGCGCCCAGGCTGTCCTCCACGCCGGCGCGAAGCCAGCCAGGGCTGGAGTCGCGGACGAGCCCCTCATCGGTCATCCGCAGGCCACCCTTGGTGGCGATCACGACCTCATCGCGATGGTTGTCGAGGTCATCCCGAAGTGCCCTTCCCAGCAGCGCCTCGGAGACCCCGAAGCCATAGCCCTGCGCCGTGTCGAAGAGATCCACACCGAGCTCCCGCGCCTGGCGGATCGCAGCGATCGCTTCGTCCTCGTCGAACTGGCCCCATTCGCCGCCGAGCTGCCAGGTGCCGAAGGCGATCGGGGAAACCTCGAGATCGGTCATACCGAGCGTGATCCTGTTGAGAGTGGCTGTGTTCATTCCGCCTCCGTCAGACGAGTTCGGTTGACGAAGGGCAATATCCCGCCCGACCGCGGCTCCAGCCATACCGACGTGCCCGAGATCGGGCTCCTGATCGCCCGAACCCCAGGGGTGGGGAAATCCCTAGGCCCTTTGCCAACCTGCGCGACCCGAACGGATCGATCGGCCGCGACTACGGGGTCATCGGCCTGCCGACGACTGTGATCGTCGACTCGCGGGCGCGAATCGCGGAGCTGCTCGCAGGCCCCCAGACGGTCGACAGCATCCGAGAGGCCTTCAACTCGACCCGCTGACGCGCCTTCGGTCCAGGGATCTGAGCATCCCTCACCTGTAGGTGCTCATGATCGGCGTTGAACGCCACGAGGGGAGTCAGCTTGTGCGGAAGGTGCGGTGTGGGAATCACACGGCCAGAATCTCACTGCCGCCGCCCGACCGCCATACCCAAGGGCCCGAAATCGGGGTGTCAGATGCCAGAGATGCCTAGGTCGGGATAGCCCTACGTCGATGTCGGGCGAGCGCTCGCTGGCTCGCCTACACACCGGTGCAACGCCGGATCCAGGCCGCCTAGTACTGGATCACGACCAGGCCGATCGCCAGAGCGACGACCGCCCAGGAGAGGCTGCGGAGCGACCCGTCGAGCGGCCCGGCGATCTCTCCGGCGTTGAGCTCGATCACCGTGCCGTCGTCGAGCCGCTGCTCCCCGCTCACCGAGACCGTCCTGCGCCGCAGCCGCCGGACCGGAGTGGAGAGGCGGCGCTGGACGGTGGTGAGCCCGAAACAGCCGACCGTCACCAGGGCGCCCGCCACGACCGTCTTCGCAGAGCCGAACGACAGGGTGTTCACCCACCACGAGGTGAGCGCTGGAAAGGCGCCCCAGGAGGCGGCCAGCCAGAAATCCGTGTGAAACCGGCCGCCGAACAGCTCGAGGTTGTAGGCCACCACGATGAATCCGCCCGCCAGCACGAAGGGCACCAGGCTGGCCGAGATCACGAAGCAGCCGGCGATCCCGATCCCGATCGCCCCGGCCAGCGAGACGACCGCGAGACCGATCAGCACGCGGTCGGAGAGCTGAGTCCTCAGGGGGCGGCCATTGAGCTCGTCCAGGGTGTGCGCGCCGATCCCTACCGCGAGGAAGAAGGCCGCGAGGGTCGCGATGAATCGGTCGCTGTGGATCTCGGTGGCCGCGGCGGCCCCGAACGCGACGTTGGCAAGGTGCCAGGCCGTATACGGCGGGTGCAGGACCGTGACCAGGTCGCGCCAGCCCCCGGGCCGCATGGCATAGAAGGCGGGGCGCTTCAGCTGAGACTCATCAGCCACGCGTGCCCCAGATCACGACCCCGCCGCCGGAGCTCATCACGCGGGCACGGACGTCCTCGATCCCGGCCGCACGCCAGAGCTCGAGCTGCCGGTCGAGCGGCAGGCGCGCGTAGAGATCGCTGATGCTGGGGCCGAGGAAACGGCCGACCTCGTACCAGTCGCGCGAGATCATCCGTCCGAGAACGGGCATGAACCACCGCGTGTAGACACGCCACAGGGCGCGAGCCAGGGCATTGGGAGGCAGCATGAACTCGAGCGAGGCGATGCGGCCACCGGGCTTCACGACCCGGGCCAGTTCGCGCAGGGTGGCGCCGGGATCCTCGACGTAGCGGAGCAGGTAGGTGAACGTGAGGTGGTCGAAATCGCCGTCGCCGAAGGGCAGGGACTCCGCCTCGCCGCGAACCAGGGTGACCTGCTCTGCGAGCCGCCGGTCTGCTTCGAGCTTCGCCCGAGCTCCCGCGAGCATCTCCGGGCTCTGGTCAAGACCGACCACCGAGCAGTCGTAGCGGCGCACGAGAGCAGTGGCCACCATGCCCGTGCCAGTGGCAACGTCGAGCACCCGGTCGCCCGGGGCGGCACGGATCTGGCGCACCATCGCACGACGCCAGCGGGGGTCCTGGCCGAAGCTGAGGAGAGCGCCGGCTAGGTCGTAGCGTCGCGGCAAGCCCTCGAACAGCTGAAGGGCGTGCTGCTTGCGCGGGCTCGTGGCATTCATCGGTGGGCGACGCCGGCCGCGAACAGCTCGAGGCTCTCGACGTAGGCGTCGGGATGCGTGACCTGCGGGTCGTGGGCAGTCCCCGGTATCAGCCTCCCGCCGGCGCCGGGCGTCGCCTCGACGACCAGGTCAGCGATCCGCCTGAACATGGGCGGCCTGCGATCGCCGAAGGTGACGAGCGCGGGATCGGTGAAGGCCACGAGGCTCTCGAGCTCGATGCCGAGGGCGTCGGGATCGCGGCACTGCTCGAGGTAGGTGCCGGCGTTCGCCAGCAGCATCGCGCGCCGCGCCGGCTCGAATCCGGCCCAGCCATGCGGGGCACGGGCGACCCGGTCGAAGTAGAGCACTGCCGCGCCTTCGTGATCGCCGGCGTCGAGGAGCTCCGCGACAGCAGCGAGTTCTGCGCGCAGCTCGGCCAGCTCCGGCCATTCCCGGTCGTCGAGAAGGTCGAACAGGGGCGGCTCGTGAACCGACACGGTGCGGACCAGCTCCGGGCGGGTCGCGGCGAGGCGCAGGGCGATCGACCCGCCCCCCGATGCTCCGGCCACGTGCGCGGGCTGCAGACCCAGCGCCTCGATGAGCCCTGCCAGGTCGGCGACGTCGTCGTGGATAGTGCCCGACGCCGGCGACACGACGCTGCGGCTGTGGCCGCGCCGGTCGAAGGTGACGACCTCGAACGACCGCGCCAGGGCGGGCCTGACCGCATCCCAGGTGCGTCCATCGACCCAGGAACCGTGCACGAGGACCAGCGCCTCGCCTGCGCCGCTGCGCTCGTAGTACAGGCCGGTTTCGTTGAGGGGCGATAAGGGCATCGTGCGATACTGGGCCAGGTGAACGTGTCTGCTGTGAGCAGGCTATTCCGGACGCAGAAGGAGGGGTGATGCCGACCAAGCAAGAGGAAAAGGCAGCAGAGCAGTCCAGAGCCGAGAGCGACGGCGCCTCGGCCGGCGGCGACACGCTGAGCGTCACCGACAACCGCACCGGCAAGAACTACGAGATCGAGGTCAGCGACGGGACCATCCGGACGATGGACCTGCGCCAGATCAAGGTCTCGGACGACGACTTCGGCCTGATGGGCTACGACCCGGCGTTCACGAACACGGCGTCCTGCCGCTCGGCGATCACCTACATCGACGGCGAGGCGGGGATCCTCCAGCACCGCGGCATCCCGATCGAGCAGCTCTCCGAGCACTCGACCTACCTCGAAGTCGCCTATCTCCTGATCTTCGGCGAGTTGCCGACCAGCCCCCAGCTCGAGCGCTGGACCTACGACGTCACCCACCACACCTTCGCCCACGAGGACATCAAGAAGCTCAACGAGGCCTTCCGCCACGACGCCCACCCGATGGGGATGCTGCTCGCCAACGTCGGAGCCCTCTCAACCTTCTACCCGGAGGCCAAGCACATCGACGACCCGGAGGAGCGCTACATGGCGGCGATCAGGCTGATCGCCAAGATCCCCACCCTGGCGGCTTGGGCGTACCGCCACAGCATGGGCTTTCCATACGTCTATCCGGACAACGAGCTCGATTACTCCGAGAACTTCCTCTCGATGCTCTTCAAGATGGAGAACAGCTACGAGCCCGACCCCCGACTGGCGAAGGCCCTGGACATCCTCTTCATCCTGCACGCCGACCACGAGCAGAACTGCTCGACCAATGCCGTTCGGTCCGTGGGCTCCTCGGGCGTTGACCCATATTCAGCGGTCGCGGCCGGTGTGGCGGCCCTCTACGGCCCGCTCCACGGCGGCGCCAACGAGGCGGTACTGCGGATGCTGCGGCGGATCGAGACCGTCGAGAACATCCCGGCCTTCCTCGAGGGCGTCAAGAACCGCGAGGAGAAGCTGATGGGCTTCGGCCATCGGGTCTACAAGAACTATGACCCGCGAGCCCGGATCATCAAGAAGCATGTCGACGAGGTGCTCGAGGCGACTGGCGAGAACCCGCTGCTCGACATCGCCACCGAGCTCGAGAAACGCGCCCTGGACGATGATTACTTCACCTCGCGCAAGCTCTACCCGAACGTCGACTACTACTCGGGGCTGATCTACGAGGCGATGGGGATCCCTACCGAGATGTTCACGGTGATCTTCGCCATCCCGAGAACCTCGGGATGGGTCGCCCAGTGGATGGAGCAGAACGAGGACCCGGAGCTGAAGATCGCGCGGCCGCGCCAGATCTACACCGGCCGGCGCGATGTCGACTACACGCCTCCCGAGGAGCGCCAGGGTCCCGAGAAGATCACGGGCCCGCCGGCGAAGCGGCCGAAGCGCCCGCGCCGCGGCGCCTAGGCGGCGGAAGCCGCCGCGAGCGCGCCGTCGCGGCTGGCGAACACCTCGATCCGGGCGATCCGACTGTCCCGCAGCGTGAACAGGACCGAGAACGTCTCGTCGACTTCCATGTCACGCATGCGGCCGATGTTGCGCTGGATCAAGACGACCTGCTCGCCCGCTTCGCGGAACTCCAGAGGGTCGATCAGGAATTCGTCGAACGTCGCCAACAGGTCGCGCCAGTTGCGGACGATGCCCGGATAGCCGCGCTGAAGACTCCCGCCGATCGCGCCCTCCGGTGGGTGTATCTCGACCTCGGGGTCGAAGAACTCCGCGGCGGCCGTCGTGTCTCCCTCGAATACCTCCTGGAGACGGGCGAGGTCGATGGGTGCGAGACCACCGTCCGGATTCAGCCCCCAGAGGCGAAGGCCCTCCCGTACGACCTCGACGTTCTCCCTCGGCATCGCGGCGCAGTATCCCAGGCTAGTCTGCGTGCCCGTGAGCTGGAAGGTCACGGTCCGGCACGGGTCCAGTGTCGGCAGGGAGAAGTTCGACTCGCTCGACGAGGCGATCGACGACGCGCGGCGGAGCGTCGAGGAGGTTCGGCGCGAGGGCGGCCTTCCCGAGATCAGCGTGTTCCGCACCCACACTCCCGATCAGCGTGTGCACGCCCGCATCGAGATCTCGGGCCCGGGGCTGTTCCGCGCCCCCGAGGGGGGTATCGACCTGATGGGCGATGGCACTGCGATCCCGTACACGGGCACCATCCGCAAGGAGCAGATCGACGCTGACTCGTTGGATGACGCTTTCGAGCGATTGAAGAGCGCGCTTGGCGAATGAGCGCGCGGGAATAAGGTCCGGTCGATGACCGAGAGCGTGGAAGTCGGACGTCGCGTCCGCCTACCGAAGGGGGCGGAGCGCCCGATCCAGGTCTTCATCAACGGCACCCAGCAGCGCGAAGGAGACGACTACTCCATCCACGGGCGGGAGATCGTCTTCTCGCGGCCCTTGGTCAAGGAGACGCTCAGCGGCGCGCGCTGGCTGGCAATGTTCCTCGGGCTCTTCGGCAGCTATGGCAAGAATGAGACCGTGGACGTCCACTTCCGCCAGGGCGGGAAGACTCAGGTGATCACCGACGCAGAGGTCGTGGACTGATGCGCGTCTGCCTGATGATCGAGGGGCAGGAGTCGGTCACCTGGGAGGACTGGCTGGCCCTCGCCAAGGCCTGCGAGGAGAGCCCGATCGACGCGCTCTTCCGCTCCGACCACTACCTCTCGGTGATGGGAAGGACCGATCGCGGTTCTCTCGACGCCTGGGCGACGATCGCCGGTCTGGCGGCGGTCACCACCGACCTCCGTCTGGGAACGCTCGTCTCGCCCGCCACCTTCAGGCATCCCTCGGTGCTGGCGAAGAACGTCGTCACGGCTGACCACATCTCGGGCGGCGGCAGGATCGAGCTGGGCATGGGGACTGGCTGGCTCGAGGCGGAACACGCCGCTTACGGCTTTCCCTTCCCGCCGATGGGAGAGCGATTCGAGCTGCTCGAGGAGCAGATCGAGATCGTCAGGCGCCAGTGGGAGGAGGGGCCGTTCCACTTCGAGCGCGAGCGCTACGAGCTCAGCGGCGACGCACTGCCCAAGCCGCTCTCCACTCCCAACCTGATCGTGGGAGGCAGGGCGAAGCCCCGCAGCCTGCGATTGGCGGCCAGCTGGGCCGACGAGTACAACCTTGTGATGATGACCCCCGAGGAGTGCGCCGCGGCGGTCCCGGAGGTCCGGCGCGCATGGCAGGAGGCGGAGAGACCCAGGCCGGTGATCTCGCTGATGACGAGCTGCATCATCGGCTCGGACGAGGTCGACCTGCTCGAGCGCGCCCATGCGGTGGCGGAGATTCGCGGGGACGAGGCGATCGACCCCGAGGCCTATCTCGAGGCGGAACGGCCGAACTCCCTGGTCGGCACGGTCGCGCAGATCCGGCAGCAGCTCACGGAGCTCGAGGAGATCGGCGTCGAGCGGGTCATGCTCCAGTACCTGCCGCACCGCGACCTCGACGGCGTCGACTACATCGCGGAGGTCGCCGAGAGCTAGACGGCGGCGGGCTCGCCGGCGCCGAGCCCGGAGAGGTCGGCCACCCGCTCGCGGTGATCCCGTGGGGTGCCGAGCATGCGGCCGGCGACGCGGCCGCGCTTGAGCCAGAACTGAAGGTCGTGCTCCCAGGTGAAGCCGATGCCGCCGAAAACCTGAAGTGCGGAAGCCGGGACCTCCCAGCCCGCCTCGGCCGACCGGGCGCCCGCCATCGCGGCGGCCATCGGGAGGGATTCGGGCTCGGCGTCGGCGGTCCAGGCCGCGTAGTAGGCGAGCGACCGGGACTCCTCGGTTGCGAGCAGCATGGCCGCGATGCGATGGCTGACCCCCTGGTAGGCCCCGATCGGGCGGCCGAACTGCTGGCGCTCGCGCGCGTAGTCGGTGGCCATCTCGAGCGTGCGCTGCGCGATTCCGGTGAGCTCGGCCGCGATCGCGACCGCGAGCCGGTCCCGCCCGGGGCCGACGTCACCCGGAAGCCGCTCCCCGGCGGCCTCGGAGACGAGACCGTAGGAACGGGTCGCGTCGAACGCCTCGAAGGACTCGAAGTCCACGTCGCTCGCCGGTGCGAGCACCGCCCCCTCCCCGTCGAGGGTCACCACCACGTCCGCGGTGGGGAGATCGCAGAAGAGAGTGCTCTGGCCCTCGGCGAAACCACCGAAGGCGCCGGTCGCCTCGCCTGAAGCCAGCTTCGGAAGCCACTC
>DATDKQ010000057.1:0-10226 GCA_036519915.1 Solirubrobacterales bacterium
AGGCGCTCGTTCAGGTCGATCACGTCGTCGGTGTCGACGAAGGACATCTCGATGTCCAGCTGCGTGAAGTCCGGTTGTCGGTCGGCGCGCAGATCCTCGTCCCTGAAGCAGCGCGCGATCTGAAAATACCGCTCGAAACCGCCGATCATGAGAAGTTGCTTGAAGAGCTGGGGCGACTGTGGCAGCGCGTAGAAGGAGCCCTTTTGGAGGCGGCTCGGGACCAGGAAGTCACGCGCTCCCTCAGGGGTCGACCGGGTCAGGATCGGCGTCTCGATCTCGATGAATCCCTCGCCCGACAGGAACTCCCGCATCGCAGCGCTCACCTCGTCGCGGAGCTCGAGCGCCTGCCTCATCCGGTCCCGGCGGAGGTCGAGGTAGCGGTAGCGGAGCCGGGTCTCCTCGCTCACCTCACCCGAGAAGGACTCGATCTCGAAGGGCGGGGTCTCGGCGTCGGAGAGCAGCTGGGCGTCCCCCACCCGGACCTCGACCTCGCCGGTCGGCAGGTCAGCGTTGACGGTCTCCGGCGAGCGACGCACCACCGGGCCGGCGGCCGTGATCACGTCCTCGGATCGCAGCTCGTGCCCGAGGTTGAAAGCCTCGCCGGCCTCGTCGGGGTTGAAGACCAGCTGCACCAATCCGGTTCGGTCCCGCAGGTCGATGAAGACGAGGCCGCCGTGGTCGCGGCGGCGGTGGACCCAGCCGGCCACGCGCACCTCGGAGTCCACCCTGTCGGGCAGCACCTGGCCGCACCAGGTGTCTCGGTACTCGTTCGGGCGCAAACCCGGGAACCCGTCGCTCATGGCGACCGCAGGCTCCCATAAACGGGTTGCTCCTCCATCGCTTCACGGGTCGCGCTGTCGCGCGCCCTCGCATATGCGGAGCACCCTCGCATCAACGGATTTCTTCCGCAACGCGAGCCGGATCTACCTCACGCTCCTCACCCGAGGTCATGTCCCGAAGGATCGCCTTGCCGTCGCCGGCGAGGATCAGCGCGTGGCGCGCCCCGACCCGATCCGCCTGCTTCATCTGCCCTTTGATCGCCCGGTCGGCCAGGTCGAGGTCGGCCTCGAGGCCCGTGCGCCGCAGCTCGGTGACCAGGGCGAGGGCGACCGCGCGGTCATGGGACTCGGCGACCACGAAGACTCCGCGCCGCTGATCGGCTTCGCCGGCCTCCGCGTCCTCGAGGGCGAGAGCGATCCGGTCGACCCCGAGGGCCCAGCCGCAGGCCGCCGTCGGCGGCCCTCCCAGCTGCTCGATCAGGCCGTCGTAGCGGCCCCCGCCCCCGATCCCGGACTGCGCGCCCAGCCGTTCGCACTCGAACTCGAAGACCGTCCGCGTGTAGTAGTCGAGACCGCGGACGAGGGTCGGGTCGAGCTCATAGGCAACGCCGTTGCGATCGAGGTGCTCGCGCACCCGGTCGAAGTGCTCCGCGTCGGCCGGATCGAGCCGGTCCAGCAGGGTCGGTGCGCCGGTCATCACCTTGCGGGTCCCCTCGTGGTCGGCATCGAAGGCGCGCAGCGGATTGATGTCGAGCCGACTCCGGACCTCCTCGGAGAGCTCGGCCTCGTGGGAGCGAAGGTAGTCGCGGAGCTCGTCGACGTAGGCGCTGCGTGTGGCCGGGGTGCCGAGACTGCCGAGCAGCAGGCGTACGCCCGGGACGCCGAGCTCGGTGAGGATGTCGCCCGCCAGCACGATCATCTCTGCATCGACCAGCGGCGAATCGGAGCCGATGGCCTCGGCATCGACCTGGGTGAACTGCCGGTAGCGACCTGCCTGCGGGCGCTCGTGCCGGAAGAAGGGGCCGTCCGTCCAGAGCTTCACCGGCTGTGCGCGCGTCTGCATCCCGTGTTCGAGGTAGGCGCGGCAGATCGAGGCCGTCGCCTCCGGCCGAAGGGTGAGAGACCGGCCGCCCTGGTCGGTGAAGGTGAACATCTGCTTCTGGACGATGTCGGTGGACTCGCCGACGCCGCGGGCGAAGAGGTCGGTGTCCTCGAAGACGGGCGTCTCAATGCGTCCGTACCCGGCGACCTCGAGCACCCGCCGCGCCGACGAGTGGATGCGGCGGCGCACCGGTTCCTGCTCGGGGAGGATGTCGAAGGTGCCCCTCGGGGCCTTGAACCTCTCGGGCATGGCGGAGCGACCTTAGCCGGGACTGCGGCTACCGAGCGAGCTCGGCGAGGAACGGGTTGGTCGCGCGCTCGGCGCCCAGCGTGGTGATCCCCATGTGCCCGGGGTAGACCGTGGTCTCGGGCGGATGGGAGTCGACCAGGGTGCGGATCGACTCGAGCAGCGTCGCCCAGTCGCCGCCGGGCAGGTCGGTGCGCCCGACCGAGCCCTGGAAGAGGACGTCGCCGGAGAAGATCGCGGTCTCGTCGGGGACCGAGTAGGTGACGTGGCCGGGGCTGTGGCCCGGCGTGAAGATCACGTCGATCTCCATTCCCGCGAGCTCGAGCTTCTCGCCGCCGGACACCGTGTGATCGGCGTCATAGCTCTCGTACGGGCCGAAGCCTGGCCAGGGAACGAACGAGTTGATGTCGGCGAGGACCGGCGTCTCGATCTCGGGGCACCAGACCGGCGCGCCCGTCGCCTTCGCGACCGGAGCGACGGCGCCAATGTGGTCGAAGTGGGTGTGGGTGAGCAGGATCCCGTCGATCGTGACGCCGAGCTCCTCAACGGCCTGCAGGATCCGCTGGGCCTCGTCGCCGGGATCGACGATCAGCGCGCGGTCGGAGCCGTCCTTGCGGAACAGAAAGCAGTTCTCGGCGATCTGGCCGACCGTGAGCATGCGGACGTCCACGGCTCAGCCCTCGGCGCCAGTGCGCTGCGCCTCGCGCTCGGCGCGCTTCTGCGCCTCCTTGCGGAGGTGGCGGTGGTAGACGAACCGGTCCAGCGTGAAGGCCATCGGCACGTAGAAGCCGAGCATCAGGACCCCGACACCCAGTGCGACGGCCGGGTTCTGCCCGAACACGGTGATGACGCCAACGAAGAGCACGGCCGCGATCCCGCCCTTCTTCAGAGCGCTGGACCAGCTCGGCGGCTCGGGAACCCGCGGGCCGCCCTTCTTCTTGGTCCGGTTGCGAGCCCGGGACTGGGCCTCGGCGCGGCTTCGCGCGCGGCCGCGAGCGGGGCGCGTGTCGATCCGCCCGCCCTGCGTGCCGCGGCGCTTGCGGCGCCGCTTCTTCTTCGTCTGAGCCATCGAAGGGAGGCTAGCCGAGCACGTTCTCGATCACGTCGCGCTTGGGATCGAAGTCCCTGATCGGCGGATCGTCCGGATAGCCCTCGAGTGCAGCGGCCGGCGCGAGCCCGACGAGCTCGGCCTCGACCGGCCGGGCGCCCTGCTCGGCGGCGAGCCGTTTGATCTCGGCGACCACCCTGGCCAGCGGGACGCCGATCGGATCGTGGACGTTGACCGAGACCTGGCACCGCCCCACCTCGCGGGGGAGCCCGAGCGCGCGGACTCCGGCGAGGCCGCCGCCCGCCTCCCGAAGGCCGGTCGCGACCGCGCGCGCGACCTCGGGGTCGGGCGTATCGAGCTCGACGTTGAAGGCGACCAGCGGCTCGCGGGCCGTCACCAGGGTCGCTCCGGCGGTCGGGTGCGGCTCGGACGGGCCCAGGTCCGGCTCGAGCTCACCCGCCTTCATCCGCTGCGCCAGCTCCGCCGGGCCGCCCTTCCGGAAGTAGGCCCGCTCCGCTCGCTCCGGGCTGCTCGCGAGCTCGCCGTAGAAGAACACAGGGATGCCGAGGTCCGCGATCGCCTCGGCGGCCGCGTGCGCCGCCTTGATCGCGTCCTCGTGGCGGTCCTCCTTCTGCCAGACGACGGGGCATACGTCGAGCGCCCCGATGTGCGGGTGGAGTCCCTGGTGGCTGCGCAGGTCGATCACGTTGATCGCCTCCCGTGCCCCGGCCACCAGGGCGTCGACGAGACGGGTCGGCTCAGCCGCGATCGTGAAGACGCAGCGGTTGTGCTCCGTGTCGAAGTGGCGGTTGAGGACTCTCGCGCAGCCGCCCAGCGTCGCCTCGAGCGTCTCGATCACCCTCTCGCTGCGACCCTCGGAGAAGTTGGGAACTGCCACCAGCGGCACGGGCCAGTCGATTGCAGGACTCGTGTCGTTCACCGGATCAGCAGTTCGCCGTCCCGGACGAGCGCCTCACCGTCCAGCTCCACCGTCGGCTTCATCACGATGCAGTCGAGGTGGACCGGCACCTGGACGGTCCCCCCGATGCCCGCGGAGGCGCCGAAGGCGACGTGACAGGTGCCCTGGATCTTCTCGTCCTCGAGGATCTCGCCGGTCAGGATGGCCTTCTCGTTGGTCCCGATGCCGAGCTCGGCGATGTTGGTCCCGTCCTCGCCGTGAAGCGTGAGGAGCTCCATGAACGCCATCCCCTGGCCTCCCCGCGCCGAGGTCAGGTGGCCCCCTTCCACCACCAGCTCGACGGGGTGTTCGACAAGACCGATCCCCGCGAGAGAGCCGTCGATGACGAGGGTGCCCTCGCCGCCCGCGGGCGAGATGAATGCCTCGCCACAGGGCAGGTTGCCGAACGCCCCGGGCTCGGTGAGATTGCCGGCGTCGGGGATCGCCGGCCGGCCGGAGAGATCGAGGCGGAGGTCGGTGCCGTTGTCATCCGTGATCCGCGCCTCGGAGGCGCGGTCAAGCGCCTCGGCCACGGCGTGTCCCTTCCGCCGCAGCCCCTCCATGTCGGCGCTCATCACCCGCGCCAGCATGTCCTCGGTCACTCCGGGGAGGGTCGCGCAACGAGCGCCGGCGTCGGTGGCCCTCTTCCGGGCGGCCGTGTGCGAGAGGGACTGGACCGTGGGCGCCATCAGCACGTCCGCGGCAGCCATCGCCTTGGCGACGACCCGCGGCGGCTCGGCGCCGTGCGAGGGCCGCTCGCTGATCACCGTGAGCACGGCGTCCGCACCCGCCTCCGCCGCCTCCTCGCGGAGGCGCTCGCCCACTCGCTGCGTGGCTGGATTGCAGATGACCAGGGCCTCCTCGCCCTCCTTCACGCCGAGGCATTCGTGCACGACGGCGTGAACCGCGCGATCCAGATCGTCCATTCCCATGCACCCTATGTGTAGGAACCCCCGAGTCATGGATAGATTGCTGGCCATGGAGGCCGGTCAGATGGCCGAGCCGGTGCCCTCCGCGTTCGGCGAGCGGCTCAAGGAGAGTTTGGGGCGACCCTGGATGGTCGCGGTCTTGGTGATCGCTGCCATCTTCCTCGCACTGGTGATCGCGAAGGGGCTCCACGCCGTAGCCCAGACCGGACTCAACGGGCTCTCTCTCGGCTCGATCTACGCCCTGGGCGCGGTCGGGCTCACCCTGGTCTACGGGATCCTCAGGCTGGTCAACTTCGCTCACGGCGATTTCTTGACCTTCGGCGCCTACATGGCGTACCTGGTCAACGTCACCTGGGGCATGCCGCTGGTGATCGGCGTCTTCTGGGCGATGATCGCGACCGCGCTGCTCGGGCTGTTGCTCGAGCGCGTGCTCTGGCGGCCGATGCGCGCCAAGCACGCCGGCTTTTTGCAGCTGATCCTGATGTCGATCGGCCTCGCGTTTCTGCTGCGCGCGATCGTCCAGTGGTTCTGGAGCACCGATATCCGGGTGCTCGACGTCGACACGAGCAGCACCGTCGACTTCCTCGGCCTGCGCATCGGACAGACCCAGCTGATCGTGGTCATCGTGGGCATCGCCGTGATCGCCGCCATTGGCCTGATGCTGCGGCTGACGCTGCTCGGCAAGCGGATGCGAGCACTCTCCGACGACCTGGAGCTCGCAGAGACCGCCGGGATCGACACCCGGCGCGTGATCACCTACACATGGATCTTCGCGGGGGCCCTCGCCGGGCTAGCCGGGGTGCTGGCGGCCGCGACCACGGACCTGCGCCCCGAGATGGGCTTCGAGCTGCTGCTGCCAATCTTCGCGGCGGTGATCCTGGGCGGGATCGGCGACGCCTTCGGAGCGCTCGCCGCGGGGATGGTGATCGGGGTGATGACCGAATGGTCCACCTTGGTCATCGACGCGCGCTGGAAAACGGCCGTGGGCTTCATCGTCTTGATCCTGGTTCTGGTCGTCCGGCCACAGGGCATCTTCGGGAAGGCGAAGGCGATATGACCATCGATCCGGGGACGCTGGTGCCGCTCGCGGTCACCCTGAAATCGCTCACCGATCCCGACTTCTGGGTGAGCGTCGGGGTTCTCGCCGGGATCTACGCGATCGTCGCCCTCGGCCTGCAGCTCAACACCGGCTTCACCGGGATCGTCAACTTCGGGATGGCGGCGTTCATGGCGATCGGCGCCTACGCGATGGCGATCCTCGTGCTCAAGGCCGGGTTCTCGTTCTGGCTGGCGCTGCCCTGCGCGGTGTTGGCGTCAATGCTCTTCGGGGTGCTCGTCGGCCTCCCCTCCCTGCGCCTGCGCGCCGACTACTTCGCGATCGCCACGATCGCGATGGCCGAGGTCGTTCGATTGTTCGCGCAGAACGCCCGCGGCCTGACCGGCGGGAACCTGGGCCTCTTCTGCGATCTCAATGACCCGTCGAACTGCTACCCGAACGCGTGGAACGACATCTCGGAGTCGATCAACAACTTCATCTCCAACTTCTGGTCCGACCCGCCGACCCTGTTGCCGCTCCTGATCGTGATCTGGGTCACGGTCGGGTTGGCGACCCTCGTTCTCCTCAGGCTGCAGCGGATGCCGTGGTCACGGGTGCTGCGGGCGATTCGCGAGGACGAGGACGCGGCGAAGGCGCTTGGCAAGAACACCCTGGCGTTCAAGCTCCAGTCGCTCGCGATCGCAGCGGTGCTCGGCTCGATCGCGGGCTTCTTCCTCGCGCTCGATCTGCGAACCGTCCACCCGCTCGACTTCGAGCCGCTGGTCACCTTCTTCGCCTTCAGCGTGCTGATCCTGGGAGGGTTGGGGAGCTACCGGGGGGTCGCGGTGGGCGCCGTCCTCTTCTGGTTCGTGCTGGAGGGGACCCGGTTCATCGACCTGCCGGACCCGCCCTTCACCGAGACCCGCATCGCGGCGGTCCGATTGGCGATCACGGGCCTCCTGCTAATCGGTCTGATGGCGTTCCGCCCGCAGGGCCTGTTCGGCAAGCGCGAGGAGATGGTCATCGGTGAATGAGGCGGGCAACGGGACGACCCTGCTCGAGGTCGCGGACGTGGTCAAGCGCTTCGGCGGGATCCGCGCCGTCAACGGCGCGACCATGAACGTTGGCGAGGGCAGGATCACGGCCCTGATCGGCCCGAACGGAGCGGGCAAGACCACCCTCTTCAACGTGCTGACGGGCTTCTACAAGGGCGACCGCGGTTCGGTGAGGCTCCGCGGACAGGAGATCCTCGGCGACCCTCCCTACGAGATCGCGCGGAAAGGGATGGTGCGCACCTTCCAGATCACCAAGGCGCTCGCGGCGATGCCGGTGATCGACAACATGATGCTGGCGGCACCCGACCAGCCCGGCGAGCGGCTCCGCAACGTCGCCTTCCGGCCCGGCGCGGTCAAGGCGCGAGAGACCGAAGTCCGCAAGCAGGCCACGGAACTGCTCGGGCTCTTCAACCTCACCGACCTCGCTGACGCCTATGCCGGCACGCTCTCAGGCGGACAGCGCAAGCTGCTCGAGCTGGCCCGCGCGCTGATGGCGGATCCCAAGCTGCTCCTGCTCGACGAGCCGATGGCCGGCATCAACCCGACGCTCGGGAGACGCCTGCTCGATCACATGCAGAACCTCCGCCGCGAGCTCGGGGTCACCATTCTGTTCATCGAGCACGACATGGAGGTCGTGATGAATCACTCCGATCGGGTCGTGGTGATGGCCGAGGGGCGGGTGATCGCGGAGGGCGAGCCGCCCGAGGTGCGCAAGGACAAGCGGGTGATCGACGCCTACCTCGGGGAGGTCGCCGTAGACACCGCAGCGGGGGAGAGCTCGGGCGAATGAGCGACGGCCAGAGCAACGGGGTCCTGCTCGAGGTCAACGGCCTGGTGTCGGGATACGTGCCCGAGGTCGACATCCTCACCGGCGTCGACCTGGCCGTGAGGGACGGCGAGATCGTCACCGTGATCGGCCCGAACGGAGCGGGCAAGTCGACTCTGATCAAGTCGATCTTCGGTCTGCTCCCGCCGCGACAAGGTCGCGTCGTGCTGCGCGGCGAGGACCTGACCGGCCTCCGGCCGCATCTGATCACGCGGCGCGGGATGAGCTACGTCCCGCAGCTGGACAACGTCTTCGAGTCCCTCTCGGTCGATGAGAACCTCGAGATGGGCGCGCTCGAGCGGCGAACGGCCCGCAAGCGGATGGGCGATATGTACGAGATATTCCCAAGGCTCGGGGAGCGGCGCAGGCAGGCCGCCGGGACGATGTCCGGCGGCGAGCGGCAGATGCTCGCGATGGCGCGAGCGCTGATGCCGGACCCGCAGATCCTGCTGCTCGACGAGCCGTCGGCCGGGCTCGCCCCGGCGTTCGTCGAGGCGATCTTCGACAAGATCGCCGAGATCAACCAACGCGGCGTGACGCTCGTGATGGTCGAGCAGAACGCCCGGCGCGCGCTCGGGATGTCGACCCGCGGCTATGTGCTCGACCTCGGGCAGAACCGCTTCGAGGGCCGGGGTGAGGAGCTCCTCAACGACCCGCGGGTGGCCGAGCTCTACCTCGGCGGCACGGGCCGGTACGACAGCGCCCCCACATAACGGGTTGCTCCTTGAATGGAACGGGTTGCGCCTGGCGGCGCACCCTCGCATCATCGGAGCACGCTCGCATAACCCAGACGTGAAACGGCCGGGGCTCTCGCCCCGGCCGCTCCGGTCGCGAGCCTCTCGGCTCGCTTGAACTTCGACTACTGGTTGGGGTTGACCACGGCCTGCTCGCCGATGACTTCGAGGTCGGGGCCCTTGAACGTGTAGATGTCGTAGACACCCGCCGTGGCGTCCCCGGCGGCATCCATGTCGATCGCGCCGGAAGCGCCCTGGTAGTCGATGTCCTGCCCGCCTTGCAGGGCCTTGATGGCCTCGGGCAGCTGCTCCCAGGAATACGGCGTTCCTGGCGGTGCGCTCACGTCGGTGAGGTGATCCGCCATGTCCTTGCCGTCGGTCGAACCAGCGGCGACCGCTGCCAGATAGCAGAGCATCGTCGCATCGAACTGCTGCGCGTCGAACGTCTGACGTTCGACGTCCTTCGGGTCCGAGCTCGTGTAGAGCTGGTCGAAGGCGGTCGACGCCTCGCCCTTGTCGGGAGCGCCCGGGGCCGTGCCCCGCATGCCGCTCACGATCTGCGGGCTGATGTCCTCCGTCAGCGAGCTCGAGGCGAGCCCGTCGGTGAACCAGCCCTTCGTCGGATCCCAGTTGCCCGTGCGCTGCAGCGCGGGGGCGACCTTCACGAAGGTCTCCGGGAAATCGATGATCACGGTTGCATCCGGGTTTCCGGACGTGATCTGCCCGGCCTCCGAGTCGTAGCTCGGCTGCTCCGGGTCGTAGATGACCTCCTGACCCACCGAGCCGCCCAGGTCCTTCCAGGCGTCACCGAAGGTCTGCGTCAGGCCGGTGCCATAGGCGTCGTTACGGGCGCCGATGTTGACGGTCTTGCCCTGGGCGCCGCCCATGGAGTCGGCGATCGTGTTGGCGAGCGTCGGGCCCTGGAACGAATCCGGCGGGGACGTGCGGTTGAGCAGCCCGTCGTCGTCGATATCCGTGATCTCGTCGGCCGTGGAGGCCGGGGAGATCTGCAGGACACCGTCCGGGATCGACACCGACTGTGCGGTCGGGATCGTGTCGGACGAGGCCCAGGCGCCGGTGATGCAGCTCGCGTTGTCGGAGTCGACCAGCTTGCGCGCGGCCTGAACGGCGGCCTGCGGGCTGGTCTCGTTGTCCTCGTGGACGACCTTCACCGTGTTGTCGACTCCGGCCTGCTGGTTCGCCTTGGTGATCACGGAGATCGCCAGGTCGGATGCCTTCTGCCCCGGCGGCCCGTAGTCGGAAAGGTCGCCGGTGAGCGGAATCGAGTCGCCGATCGTCAGATCGATCTTCCCGTCGCCGCCACCACCATCGTTGTTGTCATCGCCTCCACCGCAGGCGGCCAGACCGAGCACCAGCGTCAGTCCGGCTCCAGCGGCGAGGAGCCTCCATTGCTTGAGACCTCGCATCCAATTCCTCCTGTCCTGTAGGCCCTCCCTCAGGCCTCCTTCAACATCACGAACTTCGCGCCGTATTTCTACCCTGTTCTGGCGCG
>DATDKQ010000058.1:0-6530 GCA_036519915.1 Solirubrobacterales bacterium
GGGCGAACTAGCGGAGGGGGAGGGATTCGAACCCCCGGACCGGGAGGACCCGGTCAACAGCTTTCAAGGCTGCCGCAATCAACCAGACTCTGCCACCCCTCCGGTCGAACCGAAGGCTAGAGCGGGATCAGTCGTCCTGCGGGGAGCAGACGACCACGGGGATCCGCCGGTCCCCGGCTCGCTCCTGGTAGCGGGCGAAGCCCGGGTAGAAGTCGGTGGCGAGGTCCCAGAGGCGCTGCCGCTCGGTGCCGTCTGCCTCCGTGGCCCGGTAGCGCCCGCCGCCGCCCTTGGTCCAGAGCTCGACCTCCGGGTTGGCCAGGACGTTGTGGTACCAGGCCGGATGTTCGCGGTGTCCGCCACGCGAGGCGATCAGGATCACGTGATCGCCATCGGTGAAGTATGCGAGCGGCGTCGTCCGACTCTTGCCACTCCTTGCGCCGGTGTGGGTGAGTAGAAGCGTCGGGGCACTGATCGTGCTCTTCACCCGTCCGCCCGTGGCGCGCATCAGATACGGATCGATTTTGTTCCCGACGTTGACCAGGAACCAGGTCACGGGCCGCTGGCGCGCGGCCCAGGTCAGGGTGCTGAGCCACGGGCCCTTCTCGGTGAGCGGGTCGTACGGCGGGACTCTCCCCACGCGCGCATCCTCCCACGGCAGTGCCTATCTAGGCTTGCGGTGATGCCTGAATGGCGGAACTGGACGGGGGATCAGCGCTGCGTCCCAGCAAGGATCGAGCGGCCCCGGGATCGGGGCGACCTGATCGAGGCCGTGAAGCGGGCCACCGACCAGGGCCTGACCGTCCGCGCCGTCGGTTCGGGCCATTCCTTCACCGATGCAGCGTGTACCGGCGGGGCCCTGTTCGAGATGGACGGCCTCGACCGCGTGCTGGACGTCCAGCGCGACACGGGCCTGGTCAAGGTGGAGGCGGGCATCGGCCTGCGCGCGCTGAGCGAGCTGATCTGGGGCCATGGCATGGCCCTCGAGAACCTCGGCGACATCGACCGGCAGACGATCTCTGGCGCGGTCGCCACCGGCACGCATGGCACGGGGTCCGGCTTTCGCAACCTCTCCTCGGTGATCGAGGCGATGGAGCTGGTTCTGCCCGACGGGACCCTGCTCGACGTCTCCCCGGCCTCCGAGCCGGAGCTGCTGCCCGCCGCGCGGATTGGCCTCGGGGCGCTCGGGGTGATCGCAAGCCTGACGCTCCAGACCGTGCCGGCGTTCACCATCCGCCGCACCGACTCCCCGCTGCCGCTGAGCGAGACGCTCGACCGGCTCCAGGACCTGGCCGACGGCTCCGACCATTTCGAGTTCTACGTCTTCCCGCACACCGAGGTTGCGCTGCTCCGCCAGAGCGAGCGCACCGACGAGCCGCCGAAGCCGCGCAACGCCGCCCTCGAGTTCGGCCAGGAGGTGATCCTCGAGAACTGGGTCCTGGGGGCGATCGCGCGCGCCGGGCGCCTGCTGCCGTCCAGGATTCCGAGGCTCTCGCGCTTCGTCTCCTCGCAGGTCGCCAAGAGCGTCAAGACGGATCGCAGCTACCGCGTCTTCGCGAGCAGGCGGATGGTCCGCTTCACCGAGATGGAGTACGCGATCCCGCGCCGCCACGCAGCCGAGGCGATCCCGAGGGTGCTCGAGGAGGCCGAGCGGGCGGACCCGCCCGTCGGCTTCCCGATCGAGGTGCGGTTCGTCGCCGGCGACGACTCGATGCTCAGCCCGGCCCACGATCGCGACACCTGCTACATCGCGGTCCACCAGTACCAGGGGATGGCCTGGGAGAGCTACTTCCGCTCGGTCGAGGCGATCATGGACTCCTACGGCGGCCGACCGCATTGGGGCAAGCGCCACTTCCAGACGACCACGACGCTGGCCGACCGCTATCCGCGCTGGGGGGACTTCCTCGCCGCCCGCGCCCGGCTCGACCCCGAGGGCACCTTCCGGAACCACTACCTGGATCGGGTGCTGGGTCCCCCCACAGCTACGAGATCAGCTCTCCAAGCCGCGCGGACCTGAGCACCCCGGCGAGCGCTTCCGGGGGCTGCGGGCGGGCGAAGTAGTAGCCCTGTCCACGGTCGCAGTGGAGGGCCTGGAGCTCGCGCAACTGCTCATCGCGCTCGACCCCCTCCGCGGTCGCAGTCAACTTGAGCCCGTGGGCGAGTCCGATGATCGCGGCCACCCCGGCCGAGTCCTCGGGGGAGCGGCCGAGGCCGGCGATGAACGAGGCGTCGATCTTGATCGCGTTGAGGCGTGGCAGCCGCTTCAGGCTGCCGAAGGACGAGATCGCGACTCCGAAGTCGTCGATCAACAGGCGGATGCCGAGCTCGCGGAGGTTGGGGATTGCGCTGAGGGCGGCCGCCCGCCGATCCATCATCGCCCGCTCGTTGATCTCCAGGCAGATGCAGGAGGCGGGCAGCCGGACGTCGGCGATCGCCTGGGCGACCTTTCGGCTCAGATCGGGGTCCGCGAGGCGTCGCTCGCTGATGTTCACCGAGACCGTGAAGCGCTCGCCCTCGGGTATCTCCGCCCTCCAGATCGCGGCCTGGTGGCAGGCCTGGCGCAGCACGAGGTCGTCGAGGTCGGCGATCAGGTCGCTGGTCTCGGCTACGAAGAGGAACTGGGCGGGCTCGAGCAGCCCGCGCTCGGGGTGCTGCCAGCGCACCAGCGCCTCGGCACCGGTGATCGCTCCGGTGATCAGGTCGACCTCCGGCTGGTAGTGGACGACGATCTCGTCACCGACGAGCGCCTCGCGGAGCTCGCGCTCCATGCTTGCCCGGTCGGTGTCGCCCTCGCGCATCCAGCTCTCGAATAGGGCGTAACGGGACTTGCCGGCGGCCTTCGCGCGGTACATAGCCATGTCCGCCTCCCCGAGCATCTCGTCCGGTTCCTCCACGCTGACGCCCGCTCCATAGAGCGAGATCCCGATGCTCGCCGCCTGAACGATCTCCCGGTCCTGGATCTCGACTGGCCGCGTCAGTGCCTGGATGACGCGATCGGCGATGGCCTTCGCCTCAGCCTCCCCGACGCCCTCGCAGAGCAGGGCGAACTCGTCGCCGCCGAGACGGGCGAGCGTGTCGCCGGCTCGCAGCAGCAGCTCCAGGCGCCGGGCGACCTCGATCAGAACCTGGTCGCCGGCGGCGTGCCCGAGTGTGTCGTTCACGAGCTTGAAGCCGTCGAGGTCGAGGTAGATGATCGCGAAGCCCAGGGAGGTGCGGCGGGCTGTCGCCATCCTGACCCGGTCAGCGAACAGGGTCCGGTTCGGCAGGCCGGTGAGCGAGTCGTGAAGCGCCTGCCTGGTGAGCCGCTCCTCGGACTCCTTGCGCTCGGAGATGTCCTCCATCTGCGCAATCAGATAGCTAAGGACTCCCCGGCTGTCGTAGACGGGCGAGACAGTCAGGGAGATCCAGACCGGATGCCCCCTGGCGTGCTGGCAGCGAGTCTCGCCGCGGTAGCCGTAGCTCTCGCCGTCGGCCACCTCCCGCAGCGCCTCGACCTCGCGCTCGCGGTCAGCCGAGTAGATGATCTCGCCGAACTGCTGGCGGAGCAGGCTGTTCTCGGTGCGGCCGCAGATCTCGGAGACGGCTCGGTTGACGCGCTGAAAGCTGCCATCGAGCGCCACGAGCGCCATCCCGACGCGGCTGTCGTCGAACGCCTTGCGGAAGCGCTCCTCGGCCTCGCGCAACGCGGCCTCGGTCGCCTGGCGCTCGCTGATGTCGCGTACGAAGGCTTGGAAGCGCCACTCGTCCCTCTCCCGAAGGGCGGAGATGGAGAGCTCGATGGGCACCTCGGTGCCGTCGCGGCGCAGGCCCTCGACTTCGAGGCGCCTCGCCATCATCGGCGCCTCATCGCTCGCGAGGAAGCGCGCCAGCCCTCTCAGGTGGGCATCTCGATGGCGGCGGGGGATGATCGTCTGATGGACGGGCCGCCCGACGATCTCATCCCGGCCCCAGCCGAAGAGCCGCTCCGCCTGCGGGTTCCACTCGCGGATCAGGCCGTCCTCGTCAATCGAGATGAAGGCCTCCTGGGAGGTCTGAAGGATCGACCTCGACTCGCGAGTGGTCTGGCGCAGGGCGAGGATCACGAGGTGGACGGCGAGGCCGACGGCGGAGGCGAGCCCCACCGCAACCGCCGCCCGCAGGAACTGCTGGCCCGTGTCGGTGAGGGGTTCTCCGACCACGACAGGCACGGTCAGCGTCAGCGCCATGGCGACGATCGAGACAGCCAGCTCGCGGCCGGTTCCGAAGACGGCGAACCAGACGACCGGCAGCGCGACCAGCGAGTCGAAGATGCTCGAAGAGCCCTCACTCGCGTCCCGCAGGAGTCCGACGACGAGGAAGTAGGCGAGCAGCGGAACCGCCTGGGTCCAGGCCGGAAGCCGCGCCCAGGGAAGCTCGAGGACGAGGGCGATCAGGATCGGGGTCAGCGCAGCCGCGGCCAGCACCCGCGGGTCCGTGACCGAGGTGGCCGCGAACGGCAGCAGAACGAAGGGCAGGATCGCCCCCAGCACGAACGGCGTCGTGCGCCTCTTAACGTCCACTCCCTCGAAGAACCGCCCCGGTTCGATGTCAGGGGCGAGGGAGCGAGACCAGCCCCGACCGGGGTTCTCGCGGGCAGCAGCACGGGCCCTGTGCAAATTGGCTCCTCTTTCCCCCCCTTTATAACTCCCCAAATTGCGGCCCGGCCCGCCCTGGCGGGAGGTTGAAGGTAGGGCTCACCCGACGGCTTAGGTAAGACCGTTATTCGGTATTGGACGAATTGCTACAGAAAGCTCTTGCCTTCACCCCGGTATGTGGGGACCTCGTCGCGGATGGTCATGCCGGTAATCAGGTAGAGGCGGTTGAACCGTTCACAGAGCTCACCGGCCTTGACGTGCCTGAAATAGACGCGGTCGCCGACCCGCAGCCGGTCCGCGACGGAGCCGCGCACGGGCGTCTGGACCTCGCCGGCCCCCTCGTAGGGATCGAGACGCAGCCCGTCCGGCAGATAGGGGACGGGCATCCGGTCCTTCGCCCCGACGCCAGATGCCAGGTAGCCGCCGCCGAGGGTGGTCGCTACGCCGCGACCGGGGCGCCTGACGACGGGCAGGGCGAACATGGCCGCCGGTCGAAGGTTGAAGGCTCGGTAGTGGTCGAAGAGGATCGGGGCGAAGAATCCGGAGCCCGCCGCGATCTCCGTGACCGCCCACTCCGCGGCGGTCAGCTCGATGGAGCCGGTGCCGCCGCCGTTCACGAACTCGAGATGGGCGACCTCGGAGAGGGCGGTGACGATCTCGGCCCGGCGCTCCTCCACGTCCTTCGCGGAGGCGGACTGCATGGCCCGGGTCAGGACGTTCGTGATCGCCTTGCGCGGCACGTTGTCTCCGACGCCGGCGATCTGGCCCTCATAGGCCATCAGGCCGACCAGCCTGGTGCGCTCGCGCCGGTCGATCTCTTGCGCGAGCGCCACGGCCTGCTCGGCGGTCCTGATCGGCGAGCGCTTGGGGCCGACCTTGAGCCGGCCACGGAGCGGCCACCAGGAGAGGTCGATGTCCATCGCCACCCGGACCGGAGCGACGAAGGTGCCTGCCGCCTCCTCGATCAGGTCCAGGTGCTCGGTGCTGTCGACCATCACCACGGGCGCCTCATCCGGGTCTTCGGCGGTGATCCGGGCGAGACGGGTGAGGCAGGCGTGGTCGGTCGTGGGGTAGGCGACCACCAGGTCGCGGAACCCCTGATCCCAGAGCCAGATTGCCTCGGGAAGGGTGAAGCCGAGGATCCCCTGGAAGCCCGGGTCGAGGTCGAGCAGGCGCTCGAGGACCGGGCGCGAGCGGACGGACTTGCTCGCGATCCGAATCGGCTTGCCGCGCGAGCGGCGGAGCATGTCCGCCGCGTTCGCCCAGACCGCGTCCAGGTCGACGAACGCGAAGGGCGCCTGGACCTCGGAGAAGACCGTCTCAAAGCGCTCGTAGGCCTCGAGCGGCGTCGGCAGCGGGAGGGGGGTGGGCGTGTCGAACGCCGAGAGAGGCCCCGTGGGCTGCGGGTGGCCGTTTCTATCGGCCTCGGCGCCGGACGCCTGGGTCGTCGGGCTGTCGTCAGGAGCAGCCATGCCGATCCAGCCTACAATCGGACCGCGTGGTCGCCGAGCGACCGCCACCCCCGGAGAGGTGGCCGAGCGGCTGAAGGCACTCGCCTGCTAAGCGAGTAGGGAGCTAATAGCTCTCTCGAGGGTTCGAATCCCTCCCTCTCCGCTCCATCCAGGGCCGGCGCTGAACGTGGTCCGGGCCCAGAGCCGAGGGATCGGGCGCTCCCAGCAGGGCGAGGGCGCGCCGCAGCTCTTCGGTGAGAATCTCGAGGGCGCGTCGCGCCCCGGTCTCTCCGTTGACGGCCAGACCCCACAGCGCCGGCCGGCCCACCAGAACAGCCTCCGCCCCGATCGCCAGCGCGACTGCCACGTCGGTCCCACGCCGAACCCCACCGTCGAGCAGAACGGGGATCCGGCCATCCACGGCCTCAACGACCTCGGGCAGCGCGTCGATCGTCGCCGGTGCGTTGTC
>DATDKQ010000059.1:0-3211 GCA_036519915.1 Solirubrobacterales bacterium
GGGAAGTTCCGCCGCCGCCTCGCCTGTGACGCTCTGGGGAGCACCCTCGCACCACGTTTCCCCTGCACTGACGAATAAAGGGTTCTTTCCCCTGCTGCCGGGTGCCGTATGCGTGCGATAACCAGCTGTTCTGAGACGGGCCGTTAGCGGCCGCGACCTATGGCGAAGCCGGGGCTGAATAGGTCGTCAAGTCGGTGACCTCCCAGGCCCCGTTCGGCTGGCGCTGCACGTTCAAGGCGAGATCGTTTTCGGCCGCCGGCGTGTCCTCCGATTTCGAGTGGATGTGGGCCATTGCCTGGCCGCCGCCCTCCTCGACGCCCACGAGGGTGAGGGTCGTCGGGACTCCCGAGGTGTGCTCCTCGAACCACTCCGGGCAACGGATCTCCTCCTCTTCCTCGCCTTCCCCCGCCAGCAGGCTCTCCTTGTACCCCCCTGAAAGCAACCTGCAGACGCGGTCGAAGCCGCGGGCGTTATAGGCATCGACGTACTCCTGTGCCGTTCGCTGTGCGGGCGAATCGGCTCCATCGCCACCGCCGCAGCCGCCCAGCGCGCTCGTGCTGACGGCGGCCAGCAGGGCCAGCAAGATCGCCGAGCGCTTCATCGGCCAGGAGTGAAGCATCTGGGTCGGTCCACCCTGATCATCTAGGGTGGTCCGCCAATGTCCGCCGAGCCGGCAGAGGGGAAGGACGAGGCGCGGGAGGGCATCCCCGCCTACAGGCGCGTCGGCCACAAGGGCGCCGATGCGATCGTCACCGGCAACACCGCCGAGAGTTTCGACGCGGCGGTCGAGGTCGGCGTGGACATGATCGAGCTCGACGTCCTCCGCGAGCAGGAGGGCAGGCTGATCGTCGCCCACGACCACCACGACGCGCTGAGGCGCAAGCCGATGGACCTGACCGAAGCGCTCGACCTCTTCCTGGAGCCTCCGCTGGACGAGGTCGAGATCGACTGCGACCTGAAGCTCGCCGGCCGCGAGGCCGAGCTCGCCGGGGCTCTCTCCGGCCGGGGGTTGGTGGAGCGAGCGATGGTCTCGACGATGGAGGTCGAGAGCCTGGTCAAGCTCCGCAAGCTCGAGCCCGACCTGCGTCTCGGCTGGACCTACCCGAAGACCCGCCGCGACTGGACCCAGTACGGCTGGGCGGGCCCCGCCCTCCGGGCCGGGCTCTCGGCGATCCGCCGCCGCTTCCCCGCCATCCTCGAGAAGAAGGCTCCGAAGCTCGGGGTCAACGCTGTCTGGGCGTACCACCACATCATCACGCCACGTCTGGTGGACGCGGCGCGAAACGTCGGCGTGGAGCTGATCGCCTGGACCGTCGACGACGCCGAGCGGATGCGCGAGCTGCTTGCCATGGGCGTCGAGGGGATCTGCTCGAACGATCCCCGCCTCTTCGAAGTGGCGGAGCGCCAGGTCGCGGCGGCGGCCGCCGGAAGCTAGACCCGGCTCGGCAGGCCCGGCGTCTGCCTGGTGCCGCGGCGCTCGAAGAAGCGCCACTCCACCTCGCCGAGCACGGTCGAGGGTGGGTCCGCATAGACCCACTCGCGCATGATCCGGTGCCAGTTGGCGGTCGCCCGCAGCTGGGCGAGCACCGCGAGCAGCCCGGTCTCCATGCGCCGCCCCATCAGCTCATCGGCGGGCAGGCTCTCCCTGCGCACCAGGTCGTAGAAGTCCGAGCGCGGGTCGGAGGTCACCTCGATCATCTTCATCACGCGCTTCGGCGTGATCCGAACCTCGCCATCCTCGAGGTACCACCCCCCGACCATCTTCACGTGCCTCATCAGCCGCTCGGCATCGACCTTCTTGGGGTCGCTGACGAAGCCGAGGTCGTGGAGGGCGTCCCGGAGCGCCTCCGGATCGTCCCGCCCGGCCGCGTCGACGGCCCGCTGCTCGAGCTGGATCTGCTCGGGCCTGAGCCGCTTGGTCATGCCGAAGTCGAGGAAGGCGACCCGCCCGTCGTCCATCAGCAGGTAGTTGCCCGGATGGGTGTCTGCGTTGAAGTGCTGCAGGTGGTAGATCGAGCCGAAGCAGAAGCGAAAGACGATCTCGCCGAAGATGTCACGCTCGTCCTGCTCGAGCTCCTTGACCTCGTCGAAGCCGCGGCCCTCGACGTAGTCCGAGACGAGCACCCGCCTCCGCGAGAGCCGCGAGTGGACCTTGGGGACGAAGATGAACGGGTGTCCGTCATAGGCGCGTGCGAAGGCGCGCTGGTTCTGCGCCTCGTACTCGTAGTCGAGCTCCTCGAGGACGCGCTCGCGCAGCTCCGAGGCGACGGCCTTCGCGTCCAGCCCGGGCGCCAGCACCTTCGCCAGGCGCACGAGGATGCCCGCGTTGGCGACGTCCGACTCGAGGGCGTCGGCGATCCCGGGGTACTGGATCTTGACGGCGACCTTCGTGCCGTCGCGGAGGGTCGCCCGGTGAACCTGTCCGATCGAGGCGGCGGCGAAGGCCTCCTCCTCGATCTCGGCGAAAACCCGCTCTGGGCTCTCGTTGTACTCCTCTTCGAGCACCTGGCGCACCTTGTCCCAGGGCATCGCGGGAGCGCTGGTGCGCAGCTTGGAGAGCTGCTCCTGGTAGATCTCGCGGTACTCCGGTGGCAGGAAGTCGGCGTCGATGAAGGAGGCCATCTGGCCGATCTTCATCGCCGCCCCCTTCATCTCGCCCAGGACGGAGGCCATCTTCAGGGCGCTCTCGAGGTGCCGGGTCTCGAGCCGGTCCTGCGCCTTGTCGTCGGAGCGGACCACGTTTGCGGCGGCCGTCCCGGCGTAGCGCGTCGCCTGGCCGCCGATCGCGGTGCCGAGCTTGGCCGAGCGCCCGATCCGCGTCTGCGGGATCCGCCGCCGCTGCTCCTCGGGCTCGGGCGGCTCCTGCCGCGCCTCCCCCTCGGGGTCGGCTCGGAGGGCGTCCACGCCCTGCTCGTCCCGTTGGTCCCTTTCTTCGTCGCTGCCCATTGCCCTCACCTATTTTCTATCCTGGCGCCGGAGCGTAGCCCGCAGACACCATCTGGCGGGCTGCTATGAGAGGGCGCGCAACAGCGCCACCCGTTAAAAGAACTGCCATGGCACAGGCCAGAGCCAAACTCAAGGTTTCCCAGCGCGACACGTTCGGGTCGCGCGCCACACGGCGCCTACGCCGCGAGGGCCTGGTTCCGGGTGTCGTCTACGGGCAGGGCGGCGAGGCCCGCCCCTTCCAGGTCCCCGCCCGCGAGCTCCGCAC
>DATDKQ010000060.1:0-7358 GCA_036519915.1 Solirubrobacterales bacterium
ATCGACGCGACAACCGCGCACGTCTACGGGGTCGCTTCCCTGATCTTCTGGGCGGTGACGCTGATTGTCACCGTCAAGTACGTCGGCCTGGTGATGAGCGCCGACAACGACGGGGAGGGCGGCATCATGGCTCTGATCTCCCAGATCCGCAAGATCGGGGACGGGGTCACGGGGCGCACGAAGTTCCTCCTCGGCGGGCTGGGAGTGTTCGGCGCGGCCCTCTTCTTCGGCGACAGCATGATCACGCCGGCGATCTCCGTGCTCTCCGCGGTGGAGGGGACGAAGACGATCGAATCGTCGATGGACAGCTTCGTAGTTCCGATCACCGTGACGATCATCGTCCTGCTCTTCCTCCTGCAGCGGCTGGGCAGCGGGGCGGTCGGAAGGGTGTTCGGCCCAGTCATGCTCGTCTGGTTCGCGACGATCGCAGTCCTCGGGATCCGCGGAATCACGATGCACCCGGAGGTCCTCAAGGCGCTCTCCCCGAGCTACGCGTTCGAGCTCCTCTTCCAGAGCGGCTCGACCGGCTTCTTCGTGCTCACCTCCGTGGTGCTCGCCTTCACCGGGGTCGAGGCGCTCTACGCGGACATGGGCCACTTCGGCCGCCCGGCGATCACCCGGGGCTGGCTGCTGCTCGTTTTCCCGGCGTGCATTCTCAGCTACCTCGGCCAGGGCGCGCTGATCCTCGACGATCCGAGTGCGATCAGCGCTCCGTTCTTCAGGCTGATGCCGCACGGGGGCCTGATCCCGCTGGTCATCCTGGCCACCGTCGCGACGGTGATCGCCTCACAGGCGGTGATCTCCGGAGCGTTTTCCATCGCCCATCAGGCGGCCCAGCTCGGCTACCTGCCGCGCCTGCGCGTGGTCCACACGTCAAAGAGCGCGTACGGCCAGGTCTACGTGCCGGTGATCAACCGGTTGCTGCTCGTCGCGGTTCTCGTGCTCGTCCTCGCCTTCCAGTCGTCGGCCAAGCTGGCCTTCGCCTACGGGACCGCGGTGACAGGGACGATCCTGGTGACGAGCGTCCTCTTCTTCTTCATCGTCCGGCACCGCTGGCACCGCCCACTCTGGCTGACTCTGGCGGGGGCCGTGTTCTTCCTTTCGATCGAGCTCGGGTTCTTCGCGTCGAACCTGACCAAGATCGCCCACGGCGCCTGGCTGCCCCTCACGATCGCCCTGGTCCTCTTCTTCGTGATGGTCACCCGGTACCGCGGGCGCGAGCTGGTCACTACGGAGCGATTCCGGGTTGAGGGGCCCCTTCGGAACTTCGTCAACGAGATCCGGCGCAAGGAGCCGCCGGTGGACCGGGTTCCCGGAACAGGGGTGTTCATGAATCGCGGAAAGGAGACTGCGCCGCTCTCGATGCGGGCGTGCGTGGATCACCTCCACTCGCTGCCGGAGAACGCGATCATCCTCTCGCTGGAGACTCTGCCCGTTCCTCGCGTCAGCCCCAAGGACCGGCTCGAGATCGACGACCTCGGCTACCGAGACGACCGCCTCACCTTCGTCCGGGCCAAACACGGCTACGCGGAGGAGTACGACGTCCCCAAGATCGTCAGACAGATCTCGAAGGCAGGCGTCGAGTGCCCCGTGGATGCTCGGCACGCCTCCTTTTTCCTCTCTCGTGTCGAGCTCAGGCCGAGCGATCGGCCCGGAATGAGCCGCTGGCGCAAGCGCGTCTTCCTGATTACCGGGCTGCTCGCCGCCGAGCCGGCCGACTACTTCAAGCTGCCGCGCGAACGGACGATTACTCTGGGCTCCGAGATCGAGTTCTGATGCCGAACGTGGTCAAGCCCAAGCCCGCCTGTCGCCACTGCGGCGCGACCCTGGGGCACGGCTGGAGCCGCTGCCCACGCTGCGGCCGCCGCTCGCTTCTCAGCTTGATCATGCCGCGCGGTCCGAGGACCTGAGCGACTAGCGGCGCAGTAAGACGTAGACCAGCGCGATCGCGAAGGTCAGCTGGCCGACCCCGAGCGATGTACCGAGGTTCTTGGCGCCGAACAGCTCGGCGAGGCCGACCCCGATGGCGAAGGCGGCGAGCACGATGGCGACCTTGCCGAGCACGGTGCGGGACTCTAGACAGCGCTGCCGCCCGGTAGCTTGGGCGCGTGCTCACCGATTACCACCTGCACCTACGCCCGGACGACACGGGCGAGGCGGGCGACTACTTCACCGATCGGAATGTCGACCGCTACCTGGCGGCGGCCGAGGAGCACGGGATAGACGAGCTCGGCGTCTCCGAGCACGTCTACCGCTTCACCCAGGCGCTGGAGATCTGGAACCATCCCTACTGGGAGAAGCAGGCCCTCGACGACCTCGACGGCTACGTCGAGTTCGTCCGTGGCACACCGCTCAGGCTGGGTATCGAGTGCGATTTCGTGCCCGGCAACGAGGATCGCATCGCGAATCTCCTGGAGCGCGACTTCGACTACGTGATCGGCTCCGTGCACTTCCTCGGTCCGCGGGGCGCGGTCGACGACCGCCGCTACGACGTCTGGGAGGAGATCGGCGACCCGGACGAGGTCTGGTCGACCTACTTCCGCTGGCAGGCGGAGCTCGCACGATCCGGCCTGTTCGACATCGTCTCGCATCCCGATCTGGTCAAGATCTGGGGTCCCGACCGCCCACGGCCCCAGCGCGATCCCCGCTTCCACTACGAGCCGCTGGTCGAGGCGATCTCGGAATCGGGCATCGCGGTCGAGATCTCGACCGCCGGCCTCCGCAAGCCGGTGGAGGAGATCTACCCGGCCCGCGCGCTCGCCGAGATGTGTGTCGAGGCAGGGGCCGACTTCGCGCTCTCCTCGGACGCCCACGCCCCGGACCAGGTTGGCTTCGGCTACGACCGGGCGCTCGAGCTGCTCTTCTCGCTGGGCGTCGAGATGATCTGTGTGTTCGAGGGCCGCGAGCGCCGGCTCGAGCCGCTCGGCCGGGCCGGCGACGGTGCGGGTCAGGTGACGAACTCGGGCGAGGCGGGGACCTGATGGGGCTGCGGGTGGGGACCGGCTACGACAGCCACCGGCTCGTCGAGGGCGAGCGCCTGGTGATCGGCGGCGTCGAGATCGACCACGACCGCGGCCTTGTGGGGCACTCGGATGCCGACGTGCTCACTCACGCCGTGATCGACGCGCTGCTCGGCGCCTGTGCGCTGGGTGACCTCGGCGAGCTCTTCCCCGACGATGAGGAGCAGTGGAGCGACGCCGACTCGATCGACCTGCTCCGGATCGTCGTCGGCCGCCTTCCGGGAGCGATCGCCAATGTCGATGCCACCGTGATCTGCGAGGAGCCCAAGCTCGAGCCCCACAAGGCCGAGATGGCGTCGCGGCTGAGCGGCGTACTCTCGGCGCCCGTCAGCGTGAAGGCTTCGACCAACGAGGGCATGGGCGCCATCGGCAGGGGCGAGGGGATCGCCTGCGTTGCGGTCGCCCTGGTCGATACCGGGGCATAAGCTTTCGCGGGATGCCACAGGACGGCCTCAGAGAGCGTTTCGCGGGCCTCGCCACCCGGGTTCCGACGGCATTCGGCGACGCCGCCTTCGAGCTCAAGGTGTTCTCCGAGGTCGGGATTCTTCGGCCGATGCGGCCCGACAAACTGGCCAGGGTCGCTGAGCGGTACGTCCGCTGGGGAGCGGCACCGGCGCTGGGTTCCGCGGCCAACGCGATCACCCACCCGGACCGCACGGCGATCATCGACGAGGCCGGGGCCCTCACCTGGATGGAGACCCACCGGCGCTCGAACGCACTCGCCCGCGCCCTCCGCGACGAGGGGATCGGGCTGGGCGGCGGGGTCGCGATCATGTGCCGGAACCACCGCTACTTCATCGAGGCGACGATGGCCTGCTCGAAGCTCGGCGCCCTCGCCCTCTACCTCAACACCGCCTTCGCCGGACCGCAGCTCGCGGACGTGATGGATCGCGAGAAGCCCAAGGCGATGATCTACGACCAGGAGTTCACCGAGCTGCTCTCCGACGTCAAGGGCGAGCTGCGCCGCTACGTCGCCTGGGAAGACGAGGTCGACGAGGTCGACGAGACCACCGTCGAGCAGCTGATTTCGAATGCCGACTCGGATGACCTGAAGGCGCCACCCGAGCACGGTCGCTACATCATCCTCACCTCCGGGACCACCGGCACTCCGAAGGGGGCGCAGCGGAGCCAGCCCGAGGGGCTGAGCGCCCTCGCCGCACTGCTCTCGAGGATCCCGCGGCGCTCTGGGGAGACGGCGATGATCGCGGCTCCCCTCTTCCACTCCTGGGGCTTCCTGCACTTCATGCTCAGCCTGCCGACCGTGGCGACGATGGTTCTCAGGCCTCGCTTCGATCCCGAGGACACGCTCCGCGCGGTCGCCGAGCACCGCGCCAGGGTGCTGGCGGTCGTGCCGGTGATGATGCAGCGGATCCTCGCCCTCCCTGAGGAGGTCAAGCGCCGCTATGACCTCGCCTCGCTCGAGGTGACGGCGGCGAGCGGTTCCTCCCTGCCGGGTGAGCTCGCGACCAGATGGATGGACGAGTTCGGCGACAACCTCTACAACCTCTACGGCTCCACGGAGGTCGCCTGGGCGTCGATCGCGACCCCCGAGGACATGCGCGCCGCGCCGGGCACCGCCGGCAGGCCCCCGCGGGGCACTGTCATCCGGATCGTCGACGAGGACGGCAGCGACGTCGAGCCGGGCGAGACCGGCCGGATCTTCATCGGCAACCAGCTCGCCTTCGAGGGCTATACCGGCGGTGGGGACAAGGAGCACCTCGGGGATCTGCTCTCCTCGGGCGACGTCGGCCACTTCGACGAGGACGGCCGCCTCTTCATCGACGGCCGGGACGACGAGATGATCGTCTCCGGGGGCGAGAATGTCTTCCCACGGGAGGTCGAGGACCTGCTCGCCGACCATGAGGGAGTCGCGGAGGCCGCCGCGATCGGCATCGATGACGAGGACTTCGGACAGCGGTTGATGGCGTTCGTAGTCAAGGGGGAGGGCAAGGACGTCAGCGAGGAGGACCTGAAGGGCTACGTCAAGCAGAACCTCGCGCGCTACAAGGTCCCGCGCGAGATCGTCTTCGTCGACGAACTTCCGCGTAATGCGACGGGTAAGGTCCTGAAGCGCGAGCTCGCCGAGCGCCAGCACGCAGACTGAGCAGACCGAGCCGACTGGAGGACCCATCCGAGCCGAGATCGACCAGGCTCGTGCCGCGACCGAGCGTTTCCGCACCAAGGCGACGGAGCTGATCCAGGAGCTGCGCGCCCGCGAGGCGAAGGCCCGTGAGGAGGCGGCGGCGGCCGAGGCGGCGGCCGAGACCATGCGCGCCGCAGCGAGCGAGGCGATCGAGCGGGCCAGGCGGGTGGAGCAGGGGCTGACGGCGAAGGCCCGGGGGGCCGTCCAGAGTGCACGTCAGCGGGCCGATGAGGCCGCGGCGAGAGCTCAGGAGGTCGAGCGCCGGATGACGCGGCTCGACGCGGCTCTGAAGGACGCGTTGGAGCGCCGGCAGCGAGCGGAGACGAGGGCGGGAGAGGCCCACCACGAGCTGGCGGATCTCAGGAACCGGCTCAACGAGGCCGAGCAGAGGGCGATCGCGGCCGAGGAACGCGCCGAGGCGGCGCAGGGCGACAGAGCGGAGGTGGGACGGCTCCACCGGGAGATGGACGAGCGGGTTCACGAGGCGGGTGAACAGGCCCGCACGGAGTCGGAGGAGAGATTGCGACGGCTCGCCGACCGCGTCGCCAGGGAGGCCGAGGCGCGCGCCCGGGCGGAGGCGGCAGCGGCCCTCAGCGAAGAGGCCAGCAGGCTCCAGCGGGAGGCCGAGGAGAGAGCGGAGGCCGCGAACGTCGACGAGCTCGCCCAGCGGCGGATCGCCGAACAGCCTGCGGCGAGCGACCCGGCGGGCACCCATTACGTGGGCGGCCGGCGGCTGCGGACCTACTGAAGCCCGGCCTAGGTGGCCGCGACCTCGGTGGCCTGCTCCTCAACCGCGCGCTTCAGGTTGAGCAGCGAGAGGCGGAAGCGGCGGTTCAGCGAGATGGCGGCCACCCGCTCGGCGATCAGCGCCGTGATCCCTCCGCCCGCCACCCCGTACTGGAATCTGAAAGTGACCCTCGTCCGGTCGTCCCCGAGGTCCCGCAGCCTCCACCGGCCTCTCTGGTCGACGCCTGTCACCGAGCTCCAGGCCATATCGCCCTCGGGCTGCCACTCGACGATCTCGATCAGGCCGCCGACGTCCGCGGCACCGACCCGGATCAGCATCCGGTAGCGGGCGCCGAGGCCCTTGTGACGGTCTCCGGCGATGTCCCAGCGGGTCAGGCCGTCGATGAACACCGGGTAGTTGGCCGGCTCGGTGACGTACTCCCAGACCAGGTGGCGGGGGGCGTCGACGGTGACCTTCTGCTCGATCCTCACGCCGGATCCCTACCCGACGACGGGCAGGCGACGCTCGGCGGCGAGTTCGTTGAGCTGGTCCTGCATCTCCGCGGTGACGTCCTCGTAGATCCGATCGATGTCCGGAGCCGGTTCGTAGCGCTCGCGCAGGTCGATCGGCTCCATCACCTGCACCGTGATCTTGGCGGGCAGAGGGAGATGGCCCAGGAAGTCGCCGATGTTGACGATCCAGGGCAGCGAGAGGTTCACCGGCAAGGTCTTCAGCCGCAGGAGCTTGTCCAGGCGAAGCAGCTTGGCGAGCCGGTCGCCGTGGCTCAGGAACACCGCGGTCTCCTGGCCTCCCACGGAGACAATCGGGACAATCGGAACCCCCGCGTCGAGGGCGAGCTTGATGAAGCCCTTGCGGCCGGCGAAATCGATCCGGTTCGCCTCCCAGGTGGGCCGGTTCACCTCCCAGTCGCCGCCCGGGTAGACGAGCACCGCCGCGCCGGAGTCGAGTGCCTTGCGCGCGTTCTCTTGTGATGCCGCGACGGTCCCGAACTTCCGCAGGAAGGGACCGACGGGGGAGGTCAGCACCAGGTTGTGGGCTAGCTGGTAGAAGGGCCGCTCGACCCCGAAATAGGTGTTGAAGGCCAGCGTGAAGACGATCGTGTCCGGGGTGATGTTGCCTCCCGAGTGGTTGCCGACCAGGAGCACTGGACCCTCTTCAGGAATCCGCTCCATGTCCCGGACCTCGCCCCGGAACCAGATGGTGGACAAGAGCCAGGTGAGCGAGAGGTTCTCGCGGATGAAGTCTGGGTCCCGATCGTCGAGATCGGCGGTAAGCCGGCTCTGGAGCTCGTTGACGAAGCGCCGCAGCAGGGACGGTCCCCCGGAACCGCCATCGGGCTTGTGTCCGGGGTCGCCGCCGTTTGGGCTCTGCCTCTCCCGATCCGACGTGACGGTGCCGGCGCCGCTCTCTGCCATGGCTCCGATTCTAGGTTGTGTAAACGGCTAAG
>DATDKQ010000061.1:0-2070 GCA_036519915.1 Solirubrobacterales bacterium
GGGGGGGACGCGATGCTGGGCGGCGTCCTGCCCACGCCGGCCGCTTCGGTGCTGGCCCGCCGGCTGAGCTTCGACCTGGCGGGGGTCGTCTCGGCCTCTCACAATCCCTACGCCGACAACGGGATCAAATTCTTCGACTCGCGGGGGATCAAGCTCGACGACGACACCGAGGCCGCGATCGAGGCGCGCCTGGACGAGCCGACGGGCGAGCGGGTCGGTGGCGTGCGCCAGCTGGAGGGCGCCTTCGACGACTACATCCGCGAGCTCCGCGGCGCGTTCCAGCTCGATCTCTCCGGCGCGCGAATCGCCCTCGATTGCGCCAACGGGGCGACCCACCGGGCAGCCCCGGCGATCTTCCGCGCGCTCGGCGCCGAGCTCGAGCTGATCGGCGTGGAGCCCGACGGCCGCAACATCAACGCCGATTGCGGCTCGACGCACCCGGACGGGCTGGTCGAGCGGGTCAAGTCCTCCGGCGCCGACATCGGCTTCGCGTACGACGGCGACGGCGACCGGATGCTCGCAGTCGACGGGCGGGGGGAGCTCCACGACGGCGACGACCTGATCGCGCTGATCGCGAGGGATCTGCAGAAGCGGGGAGAGCTCCAGGGCGGGGTGGCCGTGACGGTGATGACCAACTACGGCTTTCTGACCGCGATGGAGGAGGCCGGAATCGAGGTCGAGCAGACCAGGGTCGGCGACCGCTACGTGATCGAGGCCCTCCACCGGCGCGACTGGCGGCTGGGAGGCGAGCAGTCCGGCCACGTCGTCTGGACCGACTTCACGCCCACCGGCGACGGCATTGCGGCATCGCTGCTGGTCCTGCGCGCCCTGGCCGGACGCCGGCTCGAGGACACGGAGCCCTTCAGGCGCCTGCCGCAGCGGCTGGAGAACGTGCGAGTGGCGGATCGCGGCGCGATCGACGGCGCGGCCGGCCTCTGGAGCGCCGTTGAGGAGGAGAACCGCAAGCTCGAGGGCCGTGGCAGGGTGCTGGTGCGAGCTTCCGGGACCGAGCCCCTCCTCCGCGTGATGGTGGAGGCGCCCGACGCCGAGGAGTGCGAGGCGGTCACCGGCCGCCTAGTCGATCTGGCCAGGCGCGAGCTCACCTAGCCTCGACGGGCTGAGAGGTTTGTGGCAGCCGTTTGGGGGCTGAGCCGTCTGCCACTACCCTGTAGCGCCTCTTATGTGCGGCATCGTCGGATATGTGGGAGACCGACCGTGCCGGGATCTGCTGATTGCCGGGCTCGAGAAGCTCGAGTACCGAGGTTACGACTCGGCCGGCGTTTCGGTGATCTCGGATGACGGGATCGACAGCGTACGCGCGGTCGGCAACCTGGCCAACCTGCGCGAGGCTCTCGAGCGCCAATCCTCGAACGGCGCCGGCCCGGTCGCGGTCGCCGCGCGGCCGGCGACGATCGGACTCGGACATACGCGCTGGGCGACCCACGGCCGGGTCACCGAGGAGAACGCGCACCCGCACGGGGACTGCCGGGACGACATCCACATCGTCCTCAACGGAATCATCGAGAACCACGCGGAGCTGCGGCGCGACCTGAAGGCAGAGGGCCACGACTTCACCTCGGAGACCGACGCGGAGATCGTCAGCCACCTGATCGAGCGGCACTACGACGGGGATCTGACAAATGCGGTGCGGGAGGCGTTCGGCGAGCTCCGCGGCCACTACGCCTTCGTCGCCATGCACAGAGAGCAGCCGGACACACTGGTGGCGGCGCGCAAGGAGTGCCCGCTGATCATCGGCCTGGGTGAGAACGAGACCTTCGTCGCCTCGGCGATCCCCGCCTTCCTGGCCGAGACGCGCACCGCCCTGGGGATCAAGAACGACGAGATCGTCACGGTCCACAAGGGCGAGGTGACGATCACCGACGCCGAGGGGAACGTCCAGCAGCGAGAGCCGGAGGAGGTCACCTGGGACGAGGACGCCGCCGAGAAGGGCGGCTACGACACCTTCATGCTGAAGGAGATCCACGAGCAGCCGGACGCCGTCGCCGAGACGATCACCGACCGGCTGCCGACGCTCGACGGCGTCGATCTCTCCGACGTCGAGCTCGACGA
>DATDKQ010000062.1:0-3013 GCA_036519915.1 Solirubrobacterales bacterium
TTCGAGAAGCTGTACTGCCAGAGGACCGGCTGCCCGTCGCTCACATCACTGGGCGGCGAGAAGCCACCAGTAGTTCGGCTGGCCGCCGTCGTGGAGCTCCACCTCGATGCCCTCGGGCAAGAGCCCCTCGAGCTCCCCGAGCGCAATCGGGGCGCCCTCTCCCACAATCACCGTGACGATCTCGGCGCCCTCGGCGAGGCGGGCGATCGTCTCGCCCAAGGTAGACCCGGCGCCGCCCCAGGAGACGATCTCGTCTTCCACGAAGCCGACCGCGTCCCCGGTCACGAACCGGCCCTTCTTGTCGTCGCGGAAGGCCGGGGCGACCGAGCCGGCGCGAATCCCGGTCAACGCGGAGCCGACCCTCTCCTCGTTCTCGTCGATGGAGGCGGTGGGGTTGAGCTCGACCAGCGCCGCCACACCCGCCTGCTGAGAGGTGCAGGGGACCACTCGTGCCTGCTTGTCCGAGAGCTCTGCCGCCCGCTCCGCGGCCATCACCACGTTCGGGTTGTTCGGGAAGACCAGGACCTCCTCGGCGGGCACCTCGTGAATCGCCGCGAGCAGGTCGTAGATCGAGGGGTTGAAGGTCTCGCCGCCGTCGACTACGAATGCGCCTAGCCCCTCGTAGAGCTCGCGAACCCCGCGGCCCGAGACCACGGCGACCGCAGCGCAGCGGCCCGCCTGCAGCCGCGCCGTCCGCTCTGCGATCTGCTCGCGCATGTCCGCGACGTCGAGCTGTGAGACCTGGCCGGTCCCCTCGAAGAGGGCCATCGCGGCCTCCGGCTCGTCAGTGTGGACGTGGACCTTGAGGGTCGCCTCGTCTCCGACCACGAGGACGGAGTCGCCGAGCTCCTCGAGCCGGGAGCCGAACGAGCGGCTGTCGAGGCCCATGCCGGTGACGATGAAGTTCGTGCAATAGCGGTAGCGGCTGTCCTCGTGGTGCGGGCGCGTATCGCTCGCAGGCGCGTAGTGCGGCACCCCGGACGGGACGGTGGAATCTCCGCGCAGGCCCGCGACCACGCCCGCGAGGATCACGACGAGGCCGTAGGCGCCGGCGTCGACGACGCCGGACTCGCGCAGGATCTCGAGCTGATCGGGAGTCCTGGCGACCGCGGCCTCCCCCTCGCGGACCGCGTCCTCGAGCAGCTCCGCCAGCAGGACATCCTGCTCGGTGGGACTGGCGTCGGGCGAGAGCCGGATCTCGTCCATGTGGGCGAGGCGGCGGGAGATCGAGTGCGCCATCTCGCGGAAGACGGTCAGCATCGTTCCCTCCGCCGGCTCCCGCACTGATTCGTACGCCGCATCGGCGGCCCGCGCGAACGCCGCAGCAACCAGCATCGGGTCGACGAGCTCGCCCGGCCGGCTCGCCAGCTCCTCCGCCGCACCGCGGACGATTTGGCTGAGGATGACGCCGGAGTTCCCTCTGGCACCCATCAGCGCGGCGCGCGCCAGAGCGTTGACCAACTCCGTGCGACCGACCTCGTCGACCATCTGCCCGTCGAGGCGGTCGAGCTCGTCGCTCACCGCGCGCAACGTGAGCGCCATGTTGTCCCCCGTGTCGCCATCGGCGACCGGGAAGACGTTGAGGTCGTTGACCTCCTTGCGCCGCTCCTCCAACTGGGCCGCCGCGGCACTGACGACTCGCCGGAATCGCTCTATCGAGGGATCGGCCATGGGGACCAGCCGAAACCCTAGAGCTAAGCGGCCTTCGTCACCTTGTTCGACTTCAGGCAGCGCGCGCAGACGTAGACGCGCCGGGTGCGGCCGTTCTCCTCCTGGATGCGGACCCTCTGGAGGTTCGGGTTGAAGCGCCTCCTTGTCGCGACCATCGAATGACTGCGCGAATTGCCGAACGCGGGGCGCTTGCCGCAGCTGTGACAGACCTTGGCCATGCGACGCGTGATGGTAGCTAGATGGCGTCCTTGAGCAAGGACATCCGCATGGCGACGATCGCGGCACCCCGGCCCTGGTCACGCTTGTCCCCACCGGATCGGGCCAGGGCCTGGTCCATGTTCTCGGCGGTGATCACGCCGAAGGCGCAGGGCACCCCAGTGTCGAGCTGGACGCGCTGGACCCCCGAGGCGACCTCGTTGGTGACGTGGTCGTAGTGGCTCGTCTCGCCACGGATGACGACGCCGAGGCAGGCGATCCCGGCGAAGCGGCCGGAGTCGGCGCACAGCTTTGCTGCAAAGGGAAGCTCGAAGGAGCCCGGCACTCGATAGGTGTGAACGGACGCCTCGCTGACGTTCCCCAGATCGAAGCCCACGGCGGCGCCGTTGAGCAGCCGCTCGGCGATGTCTTCGTAGAAGGTCGCGACGCAGACAGCGAACTCGCTGCGGGAGAGCGCCTCCCGCTCCTCGTCGGTGAACTGCTCGTAGGAGCTCTCGTCAGTCACCGGGCGGGTACTCGCCGGAGCCGCCGTCCCGGCGGTTCTCCTCGTCCCGGCGGTTCTCCTCGTCCTTGCGGTGCTCCTCGTAGAGCAGCTGCTCGTCGAGCGGCAGGCCCTGGTGATGGAGCGCGTGGCCCATCTTGTCGCGCTTAGCGTTCAAGTAGGCCTCGTTGTGTGGGTTGGGGACCGACTGGATCGGCACCTGGTCGGTCACCGAGAGGCCGTAGCCCTCGAGGCCGAGGATCTTCTTCGGGTTGTTGGTGAGGATGCGGATGCTCGACAGCCCGAGGTCCACCAGGATCTGCGCGCCGATCCCGTAATCGCGAAGATCGGCCGGGAGTCCTAGCTTGAGGTTGGCGTCGACGGTGTCGAGGCCCTCCTCCTGCAGCTTGTAGGCCCGGAGCTTGTTGAGCAGACCGATGCCGCGCCCCTCCTGCGAGAGGTAGAGCAGCACGCCCTTTCCCTCCTGCTCGATGTTCGCCAGCGCCGCCTCGAGCTGCTCGCCGCAGTCGCAGCGCAGCGAGTGGAAGACGTCGCCGGTGAGGCACTCCGAATGAACCCGGACCAGGACGTCCTCCTGGCCGGACACCTCGCCCTTGACCATCGCGACGTGGTGCTTGTCGTCGA
>DATDKQ010000063.1:0-12849 GCA_036519915.1 Solirubrobacterales bacterium
CAAGTACCCGGGTAACGCGGAGCGGCTCAGCGACGTCTGGATCGCGGTCCGCGCCTCCCTGCGACGGGTGCTCGAGCACGTCACGATCGCGGACCTCCGCGACGGCAAGATCCCGGACGAGGTTCTCGAGCTGACCCGGGATGAGGGCGCCTGGGTCACGCGTTAGCTCACAGCGCGGCTTTCTTCTTCGCCCGCCCGTAGGTGTCCGCAATCTTGGTCGGGCAAGCGCGCCTCCGACTCGAAACGCAATACTCCGCCGCCGTGTTCGAGAAAGTCCTGATCGCCAATCGCGGCGAGATCTCCATCCGCGTCGCGAGAACCCTCAAGGAGATGGGGATCGGCTCCGTCGCCGTCTACTCGGAGATCGAGCGCGACGCCCCGCACGTCCGGCAGGCTGATGAGGCCTTTCTGCTCGGCCCCGCCACCCCGGCGGAGAGCTACCTGAACGTCGAGAAGATCCTCCAGGTAGCTCAGGACGCCGGCGCCGAGGCCATTCACCCGGGTTATGGGTTCCTGGCGGAAAACGCACCCTTTGCGGCGGCTGTCGAGAAGGCGAAGCTCACCTGGATCGGTCCGCCTCCGAAGGCGATCGAGGCGATGGGCTCGAAGACCGAGGCGCGCCAGATCATGCAGAAGGCGGGCGTGCCAATCGTCCCCGGCGACACCGAGCCGGTCAAGGACGTCGCGGCTGCCAAGAAGAAGGCGAACGAGATCGGCTACCCGATCGCGGTCAAAGCCGCCGGAGGAGGAGGCGGCAAGGGCTTTCGCGTTGCGATGGAGGAGAGCGAGCTCGAGGAGGCCTTCGAGGGCGCCGCGCGCGAGGGGGAGAGGTTCTTCAGTGACCCCACCGTCTACCTCGAGCGCTACCTCGAGGACCCGCGCCACGTCGAGGTCCAGGTGCTCGCCGATTCGAAGGGCAACGTGATCCACCTCGGGGAGCGCGACTGCTCGATCCAGCGCCGCCACCAGAAGCTGATCGAGGAGTCACCGGGCCCGAAGGTCGACGAGGAGATGCGCGAGCGGATCGGCAAGATCGCCACCGACGCGGCCGCCGCGGTCGGCTATCGCTCGGCGGGCACCGTTGAGGGCCTCCAGGTCGGCGACGACTACTTCTTCCTCGAGATGAACACCCGCGTCCAGGTCGAGCACTGCGTCACCGAGATGGTCACCGGCTACGACATCGTGCGCGAGCAGGTCAGGGTCGCCGCAGGCGAGAAGCTCTCGATCACCCAGCAGGAGGTCGAGCTCCGCGGCCATGCGATCGAATGCCGGATCAACGCCGAGGCCGCCCACAAGAACTTCGCTCCGGCGCCGGGACGGATCACGACCTACCGCGAGCCCGCGGGCCCCGGCGTCCGGGTCGATTCCGGGGTCGAGGCAGGTGCCGAGGTGACGCCGATGTACGACCCGATGTTCGCCAAGCTGATCGTCTGGGACCTCGACCGGGAGAAGGCGACGGCCCGGATGCTCCGCGCGCTCGGCGAATACGAGATCGGCGGCATCACCACTCTCGTCCCCTTCCACCAGGCCCTGCTGGCGACGAAGCAGTGGGCCAACGGCGAGACCTGCCGCGACCTCACCGAGGACCGCGACTGGCTCAAGTCACTCGCCCCCGAGACCCCTCCCGGCCCTGGCGGCGACGAGGCCACCGAGGACGGCAAGGCCGAGCGCACCTACCAGGTCGAGGTCGGCGGCAAGCTCTTCGATGTCAAGGTGATTGGGGAGGCGGCGCCCGCTGCTGCCGCGGCGAATCCCGGCCCCGGGCTGCGCAAGCCGCCCAGGCGCGAGCGGGGAGGCGGTGGGGCAGCCACCTCAGGTGGCAGCGAGGACCTGACCTCCCCGTTGCAGGGAACCATCCTGCGGGTCGCGGTCGAGCAGGGCGCCGAGGTCTCGGAGGGCGACCTGATCTGCGTGATCGAAGCGATGAAGATGGAGAACGAGATCACCGCCGACCGCTCGGGCAAGATCACCGAGCTGCCGATCTCCGATGGCGCCTCAGTCAATACAGGGGATCTGCTCGCAAAGATCGAGTAGAGACGCTATTTCGCGCCGAGCTTCGCCGCGGCGTCCCGGAGGTTCTTGACCGTGGCGTCGGGGGCCTTGCGGCCATCGAGCTTCTCGCCGTGGCGGTTGACCCAGATCGCCGGGACATTCAGCTTCAGAGCCGGGCCGACGTCTGATTCGTAGCCCGAGGCGATGTGGACCCAGCCCTTCTTCCCGCCGATGCGACGCGCGGTCTCACGAAGGTGGGTCGGATCGGGCTTGTAGCTGCGGACCTGCTGAGCGGTCACGACCATGTCGAGCTCGGTGCGCAGGTGCCGCCGCGAGATGCCAAGCATCTTGTCGTCGACATTGGAGACGATCCCGATCTCGTATCGCTCCTTCAGGCGGTCCATCGCGGCGTTGGCTTCACGGAACGGAGGCCAGGAGGCGATGCTGTCCGGCAGGAACTGGGCGCGCGAGGGCTCGATCGTCCAGCCGATCTCCTCCGCCGTCTGGACGGCGGCCCTGCGCAGGACCTCGGCGTACAGCTCATAGGACCCGGACATGATCTGCGCCTGGATCTCGAAAAAGCGGTCCAGGAACGACCTCTCATCGATGGTGAGGCCATCGCGCTCGGCCTCCCGCCGGAAGGCGTCGCTGATCCCCTTCTCCCAATCGATCAGGGTGCCGTAGCAGTCAGTCGTCACCCATTTGATGTCTTTCAGCTTCGGGAGGGCCATGAGAGCCGCGGGATTATGGCAATTTGCAACCTTCGGCTGCGCCCGGCTCCCCGAGCGGCCGACTTCGGCGCTGAGGTAGGCTCTCGCGGCCTTGGATCTCCTCGAGTATCAGGGGAAGCAGCTCTTCGCCCGTCACGGGGTTCCGACACCCGAAGGGAGGGTGGCCGACACCGTCGAGGCGGCCGTCGAGGCGGCCGACGAAATCGGCTACCCGTGCGTGATCAAGGCACAGGTCCAGATCGGCGGGCGCGGCAAGGCGGGCGGGATCAAGGTCGCGGAGAATCGCCAGCAGGCGGAGGAGCACGCGAACGCGATCCTCGGCATGGACATCCGCGGGCCCCGCGGCGAGGGACCCTTCACCGTCCACCAGGTCTGGATCGAGCGCGCCTCCGAGATCGACGCCGAGTACTACGCCTCGATCATCCTCGACCGCTCCGCCAAGAAGGTGCTCGCGATGCTCTCGACCACGGGCGGGATGAACGTCGAGGAGATCGCCGAGAAGGATCCGGACGCGCTCGTCCGGCGCTACGTCGAACCGCACGAGGGCTTCGGCGAGGCGCAGGCCGAGACCCTGGTGGCCGACGCCGGGGTCGAGGAGGACGCCCGAGGGAAGACGGCGGAGATGATGGTGAAACTCCACCAGGCCTTCAACGAGAGCGACGCGACATTGATCGAGGTCAACCCGATGGTCGTCACCAAGGACCGCGACGTGATCGCGCTCGACTCCAAGGTCACGATCGACAACTCGGCTCTCTTCCGCCATGAGGACCTCGCCGAGATGGACGAGAGCTTCATCGAGGACCCCCAGGAGCGGATGGCCAAGGAGAAGGGGCTGACCTACGTGAAGCTCGACGGCGACATCGGCATCCTCGGCAACGGCGCCGGCCTCTGCATGTCCACACTCGACGTGGTCGCTCAGGCCGGCGGGAAGCCCGCGAATTTCCTCGACGCGGGCGGGGGCTCCAAGGCGGAGGCGATCGTCGACGCGCTCGAGGTGATCACCTCGGACGAGAAGGTCAAGGCGATCCTCTTCAACATCTTCGGCGGCATCACCCGCGGCGATGAGATCGCCCGGGGAATCATCGAGGCCTCCCAGCGGGTCGAAATCGGCGTGCCACTCGTAGTCCGCCTCGACGGCACGAACTCCGAGGAGGGACTGGGGTTGCTCGCCGACGCGGATCTGCCCGACCTGCACCTGGAGAAGACCATGCTCGGCGCCGCCGAGAAGGTGGTCGAACTCGCCAGGGCCTCCTGATGAGCATCATCGTCGACAACGACACGAAGCTCGCCATCTCGGGCCTGACCGGGCGCGAGGGGACCTTTCACGGGCTCCGCAACCGCAGCTACGGAACGGACGTCGTCGCGGGCGTCACCCCGAAGAAGGGCGGGCAGGATGTCGAGGGCATCCCGATCTTCGACACGATCAAGGAGGCTGTCGACGAGCGCGGCGCGAACACCTCGATGATCTTCGTGCCGGCGCGCTTCGCAGCCGCAGCGATGAAGGAGGCGATCGACGCCGGGATCGAGACGGTGATCACGATCACCGAGCACATCCCGGTCCACGACATGCTCGACCTCTATTGGAAGGCGCGGGACGCGGGCGTGCGCCTGATCGGCCCGAACTGCCCGGGAGTCCTCAGCCCCGGCAAGGCGAACGTCGGGATCATCCCCGCCCAGTTCTTCGAGCAGGGCTCAATCGGCGTCGTCTCCAAGTCGGGAACGCTGACCTACCAGATCGGCAACGAGCTCAAGCAGGCCGGCCTCGGCAACTCGACCATCGTCGGCATCGGCGGCGACCCGATCGTCGGCTCGGACTTCATCGACATCCTCACCCTGTTCGAGGACGACGACGAGACCGAGCTGATCGTGATGGTCGGCGAGATCGGCGGCGACGCCGAGGAGCGTGCCGCGGACTTCATCGCCGAGAACGTCTCCAAGCCCGTGGTCGCCTACATCGCCGGCTTCACCGCACCGCCCGGCAAGCAGATGGGGCACGCCGGAGCGATCATCTCAGGCTCCTCAGGAACCGCCGAGGCGAAGAAGCAGGCGCTCGAGGCGCAGGGCATCCGCGTCGGCAAGAGCCCGACCGAGACCGCGCAGCTCGCCGCCGAGACGATCGGCGCGAAGGCCTAACTCACCACGAAGGAGCGCTTCATGGATTGGACGCTCGAGGTGGTAGTGGTCCCGGTCTCGAACGTGGACCGCGCCAAGGCCTTCTACTCCGAGCAACTCGGCTTCAACGTGGATCACGACACCACGGTCAGTGAGGGAAACCGGATCGTTCAGCTCACCCCTCCCGGGTCAGGCTGCTCGATCGTCGTCGGCGAGGGGCTGGTTCCAGACATGCCACCGGGCTCCCTCAAGGGTCTGCAGCTGGTCGTCTCCGACATCCACGCGGCGAGCGCTCAGCTCACGGAGCGAGGGGTCGAGGTCACCGACATCCAGGTCATGGGCGAGAGCCCCACTCCTCAGCCCGACTCGCTCGACAACGTCGGGTTCGTGTTCTTCAGCGATCCGGATGGGAACGGCTGGGCCGTGCAGCAAATCTCTGCTCGCGGGTAGTCCCCGCGATAGATCAGGCTGACCGGCGGGAGGCCAGGCGGCGGAGCTTGGCACGGGCGCGAGCCGCGCGCTTCTGCTCCTCGCTCTTCGTCATCGCCCTCGTGCGCGGGCGCTCGGAAGCCTGCGGCTCCGGCGGCTGGGGCTCCGTGGCCTCGATGGGCTCCAGTCCCTCGATGGGCTCCGGGGCCGGTTGCGCGGGGGAGGGAGCCGGCTCGGCGGGCCTGACCTCCGCCGGTCCGGTGGATCGCTTGACCTGGTCAAGCTCGACGCGGCCGCCGAGCAGCTCCTTCGCTGCGCGGACCGCCTCCCTCGGCGTCGGGTATGTCACCCAGGCAGTGATCTTGCCCGCCTCGACGATCCAGAGCCCACCGAAGCGGCGATCGACCGCCGGGGCGTCCTTCGGCTTGCCGCGCTCGCGGCAGATGCCGACCACCTTGCCGGGACCGACCTCGGCGAGGTCCTCGACGTCGAAGCGGTAGTCCTCCCAGCTGTCGAGGTAACGGCGCATCGCCCTCTGGACCTTGTCGTGGCCCCACACGAGATCGCCGTCAGATCGAGAGGCCCGCTCGTCCCACCGAACCTGGGGACCGGAGAGCGCGAGGGCGATCTCACAGTCGCCGTTGGCGTAGGCCTGGAGCGCGATCTTGACCAACTCGAGGGACGCCGGCATCGCGCGACAGTATTTCGAACCGATCGGCGGCCTCCATCCCCCGGCCGATGAGTATGGCACCGTTCGTATACTCGACGCGCAAGTGGCCGAACGGACGATCAGCTTTGCGCGCGGCGCCCCGAGCGCCGACATCCTCCCTCACGACGCGGTGCGCGAGGCGGCCGCCCGGGCGCTCGAGACCGACTGGGAGAAGGCGCTCAGCTACGGCACCGGCCGGGGGCATCCGGGCCTCTGCGAGTGGATCGCCGATCTTCACGACGTCCAGCCGGACCAGGTGATGGTCACCAACGGATCGATGGAGGCGGCCGCACTCCTCTTCCGACACCTCGTCTCGGCCGGGGACCGGGTGATCGTCGAACAACCCACGTATGACCGCACGCTGTTGCTGTTGCGGCAGGCCGGTGCGGAGATCGTCGGTGCGCGGCTCGAGGACGACGGCGTCGACCCCGCAGAAGTGGAGGCGGCGGCCGCCGGCGGGGCCGTGAAGCTCGCCCACATCATTCCCAACTTCCACAACCCGGCCGGGTGCACGCTCTCGCTCGAGAAGCGAGGCGCGCTCGTCAAGCAGGCCGCCGATCACGGCTTCACGCTCTTCGAAGACGATCCGTACCGGCTGATCTGCTTCGAGGAGGCGAGGGAAAAGACGATGCTCGAGATGGACGGCGCGGACCGCGTGATCCACGCCTCGTCGTTCTCCAAGTCGGTCAGCCCGGGCGTCCGGGTCGGCTACCTGGTCGGGCCCGCCGAGCAGATCGCGACGCTCGCCAAGCGTGCGAACGAGACCTACATCTCGCCCAACATGCTCGCCGAGTCGATCGTCTTCGAGCTCTGCCGCTCGGGCGGACTCGACGAGAATCTGAAGGTCGTCAACGCCGCGCTCCGCGAGCGGCGGGACGCGCTCGTGGACGCACTCCGCGAGCACATCCCCGAGGCGGAATTCGTCGTGCCCGAGGGCGGTTACTTCCTCTGGTTGGACCTGAAGGAGGACATCGACACCGAAGCCCTCCTGACCGACGCCAAGGAGGAGGGCGTCACCTTCGTCGCAGGGCCCGACTTCATGATCGAGGGCGGCTCATCCAGCCTGCGCCTCTCGTTCGCCCCTGTCCCGGCGGGCGACGTCGCCGAGGGCGTCCAGCGCCTCGCGCGGGCGATCGAGCGACTGCGTTCCGGAAGTCGGGCGGGGGCGGAAGCGGCCTAGGACCTCAGATCCGGTCCGCTCCCAGGATCTCGCGGGCTCGGCGGTAGAGGTTCAGATCCTCGGCCCGCGACGGGTAGGGCTTGCGCCTCTGCTCGTTCTTGTGAGCCTCGATCGCCCTGGCGATCGATACGAGGCGTCGCTCGGCGATATTCCGGTCGGCGATCAGGATGTTGGTGTTGCTGGTGGTTGCTTCCATTTTCTTTTGCCTTTCCCCCGTTTGTTGAGTGACTTACTCGACTATAACGGATTGGCCGATTGATCAAGTCTCCGCCGCCTACCTCAAGCTGCGGCTAACAATCGGTAAAGAGGGGCGGGACTACCTGCCGTAGCGGTCGCTGGAAATGACCAGCTGCTCCGGCAGTGGCGGCCGGGGCGGCGGGGCGGGATCGGCCTTCACCGAGACGGTCTCGGCGACGCTCTTCGAGACCGCATGCTGCCCCTCGTCGGAGCCCATCACGACCTCATCGTCGTTCGATCTCTCGATCTTCCCCTCGAGACCCGGATGGATGCCGGTCCCCTTCAGGTAGTGGAGGATCTCCTCCGCCTCGTTCTCGAACCGCAGCACCCGGACGTCCGCCCCGGGCTCGACGTCCGCCAGGAGGACGCCCTCCTCCCTCGCTCCCTCGACGATCGGATGGCCATGAGGGCAGGTCTTTGCGTCGCCGATCGCGGCCAGCATGCGCTCCTCGAGCACAGGTGACATCGCATGTTCGAGGCGCTCCGCCTCCTCGTGGACCTCGTCCCAGGGAACTCCGAGGACGTCGGTGAGAAAGCGCTCGATCAGTCGGTGGCGGCGCGAGATGGCCTCCGCCTCCTGGCGTCCCTTGTGGGTGAACTTGAGCGACTTGTCGTCCGCCCGCTCGACATATCCGTCGCCCTCGAGGCGGCCGATCATCTCGTGGACGGTGGGCGGCGACAGCTGCATGGCGCGCGCGATGTTGGCGCCGTTGATCGGCAGCTCCGCCTCCTCGAGCCAGAACATGATTTGGAGGTATTCCTCCTCCGCGACAGTCGCTTTGGCCATACGCCGATCCTACTTGGACCGGCCAGCCCGCTTCTCGATCGACCTACGCAGGGAATCGAGGCGGTCGTCCCACTCGGCACTCACCGTCTGGATCCACTGGGCCGCCTCGTCGAGCGGCTGTGGCCGCAGCTCGTAGCGCGTCTCCCGGCCGACCCGCGTCGAGGTGACGAGGTCGGCCCCCCGCAAAGCGGATAGGTGCTTGGCGACGGCCTGCCGGGTGATCGGCAGCTGGTCAGCGAGGCCGCTCGCCGTCACCGTGCCGCCGCGGGCGAGGGTCTCAACCACTCGGCGCCGCGTCGGGTCGGCGAGTGCGCCGAAGACCGAATCGACCTGTCGGTGGGCCGGCGCCCTCAAGCGACGAGCGCGAAGCGCATTGACCGTTGCAGGCGCGCGAGCCGCGGCCCCCACCCGCCGGCCGCCATCGCCGTAGATCCGGCCGCGGTGTTCGAGGCCGCCGAACGTGTCGGCGTCTCGACGACCGTGACCCGGCTGCCACCGGGCAGCGCCTCGATCGTGAACTCGACGAAGCTCTCGTCCTCGCCGGGCCGGGACCAGGTGAAGGCGAATCGCTCGGCCTCCTCCACGGTCTCGACGGTGCCGAAGCGCTCGTCCTCGCCGTCGCGGACGACGATCTCGCCGCCCTCGGTCGGATCGAGCTCCACGTCCGGGGCCAGCCACTCCTCGAGCCGATCCTCGTCGGTGAGCGCCTCCCAGACCTCGTCCGGGCTGGCCTCGACCAGCGTCTCCCGCTCGACCCAGGGCGTCTTCTCGTCTGGCTGCCTCGCCGGTGCCTCGTTTCGCAACTTCACGGTTGCTTATGGTAGCGTAGGTCGTGCAACCCACAGGTTGCGTTACTTCGACAGTCAGGAGGTCGCGATGCCGCTGGTTCCAATGGTCGTCGAGCAGAGTGCGCGGGGCGAGCGCTCCTTCGACATCTACTCTCGCCTGCTCGGCGAGCGGGTCATCTTTCTGGGCCAGCCCGTCGACGACCAGGTGGCGAATCTGATCGTCGCGCAGATCATCCATCTCGAGTCCGAGGACCCCGAGAAGGACATCTCGCTCTACATCAACTCGCCCGGAGGAGTCGTCTACTCGGGGCTGGCGATCTACGACGCGATGCAGTTCGTGAAGCCGGACGTGCGAACCATCTGTTACGGCATCGCGATGTCGATGGGCGCGCTGCTCCTGGCCGGCGGGGCGAAGGGCAAGCGGATGGCGCTGCCCAACTCGCGGATCCTGATCCACCAGCCGAGCGGCGGGTTCGAGGGCGTCGCCTCCGACATCGAGATCCATGCCAAGGAGACGCTCTACCTCCGGGACCGCCTCGACGCGATCTACGCGAAGCACACCGGTAAGTCGAAGAAGCAGGTCCACTCCGACATGGAGCGCGACCGCTTCTTCAAGGCGGAAGAGGCGGCGGAGTACGGCCTCATCGACCGGGTGATCGAGCAGCGCGAGCTCGAGCTGCGCCGCACCGGGTTCGCCGCGCAGAACGGCGGCGGCTAGGCCCCCGCTCTCGTCATCCGCTCGACGTCCTCGAGGACCCGGCGGAAGCCGCGCGTGAGCGCTGGCTTCCAAACGATCTCCTCGAGGCCGCCCACGAGCGGCGTGGGGACGGTGTAGCTGGATCGCCAGTCCACCTGGGTGCGATCCCCGTCGGGGCTGAGGCGGATCGACCCACCATGGTGCTCGAAGGGGATGTTGAGGTCGACGATCAGATAGTCGAGCCGGGTCGGCCTCTCGTAGGCGGTGACCTCCTCGTCGAACCTCAACGGGCGGACCCTGATGCGCCGCAGGGCCCCGACCCCGTTCGGCGACGGATCGCCGTCGCGGAGCAGCTCCGAGCCGTCGATGCCTCGAAAGCGGTCGTAGTTCGCGTGGTCGGTGAGCAGCTCGAACACGGCCTCGGGCGGGGCGGGGATCGAGCGGGTGACATGGATGCTGCGCATCAGGCTCCCGCCAGCGTAGAGACGACGGCCTCGTAGACGCCGTCCCCCATGCGGCCCTCGGTCACCGTGACATTCGCCCGCCCGGCGATCGCCTCGCGCAGCGCCGGGTCCCGCTCCGGTCCGTTGGCGGGTACGAAGAAGTGCCCGACGACCTGGGAGACCTCGAGGTCCTCGACCGAATCGCCGATCGCGATGCACTCCTCCGGCGCGTAGCCGCGGGCGCGCATGTGGAAGGCGACCGCCCTCGCCTTGCTCGCGCCCTCCGGGAGCAGGTGGTAGGCGTGTGCCGGGCCCTCGATCCCCTCCATGGGCGCGAAGATCGCGCCGTTGTCGACCAGGCGCAGACCCCTGTGGCCACGCTCCGTGAGCAACCGGTTCCCCTCCTCGACGTCGACCTTGCCACGAAACAGCAGCGAGAACTCACGCTGGCGGTGCCAGGGGCTGTGCCACTCCAAGAGGCCGGCGAAGTGCTCGAAGAGCTCATCCGGGATGCCCCGGTCGACCATCGTCTCCGCGAGCGTCTTGCCCGGGTCGGTCTCGATGTCACCAACGAGCGCCGTCCGCTCCCCGTCGATCACGACGAGGCAGCCGACCTCGCAGATGTAGGAGGTCGACCCGATCAGCTTGGCGTCCTCCATCACCGAGGACTCGCGGCGCCCGGACTTGATGACCACCTCGACCCCGGCGCGGTGGCAGGCCTCGAGCGCCCGGGCCTGCAGCATCGAGAACTCGCCCTCGGAGTCGCGGAAGAGCGAGCCGTTGCGGCCCAGCAGGGTGCCATCCAGGTCGGTGTAGACGCAGCGAAGAGACATCGGCGCCGAACCGTACCTGCGTTATGCGAGGGCGCGCGACAGCGCGACCCGTGTCATTAAGTAGGAGCAACCCGTTTAATGAGGGTCGTGCCCACTTGGCGACTGACGGACAGGACGCTCGACCTCCAGCGGCCGATCGGGGCGGGCATCGTCAACGTCACTGAGGACTCGATGTTCGACGGTGCGCGCAGCGGCACGCCGCGGCAGGCGATATCGGACGGCCTCGAGCTGACCGATGCCGGGTTCGAGATGCTCGACGTCGGCGCGGTGGCGGCGCGGAGCGGTCCGCCGGTTCCCGCCGAGGAGGAGGCCGAGCGGCTCGTGCCCGCAATCGAGGGGCTGGTTGAGCGCACCAAGCTGCCGATCTCGGCCGACACCTTCTCCGCCGAGGTCGCCCGCGGCGCTCTCGGTGCCGGAGCCGTCGCGATCAACGACATCGCCGGCGGCTCCGAGGCGATGTTCGAGCTCGCGGCTGAGACGGGCTGCGGCCTGGTCGTCATGCAGATCGAGGGCCCGCCGCGCGAGGACCGCGACCCGCCTCGCTACGACGACCCGGTCGACCACCTGAAGGACTGGTTCGCCGGACGGCTCGAGGCCGCGACGAACCGGGGTGTGGACGAGGAGCAGATCGCGCTTGATCCGGGGCTCGACTTCGACCTGTCCGTCGCAGATGACCTCGAGGTCCTGCGGCGGCTCGGCGAGCTCAAGGAGCTCGGCCGCCCGCTGTATGTATCGCTCTCCCGCAAGGACTTCCTGGGGGCGGTGCTGGCCGGGTCGTGGGAGGAGCGGGTGCCGGCCAGCGAGCGCGAGTGGGCCACCGCCGCGGCCGTGGCACTGGCGGTGACCGCTGGGGCGGACGTGCTGCGGCTGCACGATGTGAGCGCCCTGCAGGCGCTGCGGATCGCCGCGGCTATCGATGCGCCTAGGGGTGTCGAGGTTGCCTAGCCACCATCAAACGGGTGGCTCCTGGCGGAGCCCCCTCGCATCAACGGCGGGTGGTGCCTGGGAGCCCGCGCTCGGCCCCGCCCGGGAGGACGGAAGACTGGTCGCCGAGTCCGCCGAGGCGGCGACGATGGCGAAGCTCACCGGGCTGCCGGACTCGCTTCACCCGGCCCTCGCGGACGCGCTGCTGGCGGCGGGGATCGAGTCGCTCTACTCGCACCAGGCCGCCGCCTACGAGACCGCCCGCGGCTCGCATCTGATCCTGACCAGCGGGACCGCCTCGGGGAAGTCGCTCTCCTTCAACCTGCCCGTGCTCGACGGCATCGCCCACGATCCGAAGCGGCGGGCCTTCTACCTGTACCCGACCAAGGCGCTCGCCCAGGACCAGGCCCGCAAGCTCGGCGAGCTGCGCCCTCCGGGGCTGCGCGAGGCGATCTACGACGGCGACACACCGCGCGAGGACCGGCCCTCGATCCGCCGGCGCGCCAACCTCGTGCTCACCAACCCGGACATGCTGAACGTCGGCGTCCTCCCCCACCACAAGCGCTGGGGGGACTTCCTCGCGAACCTCGGCTGGGTCGTCGTCGACGAGGCGCACACCTACCGTGGCGTCTTCGGTTCGCATGTCGCCAACGTGCTCCGGCGGTTGCGCCGGGTGGCACGCCTGTACGGCGCAGAACCCCGGTTTGTCTTGGCGTCGGCCACCATCGCCAACCCGGGCGAGCTCGCCGAGCGCCTCACCGGCCTGCCCTTCGAGCTGCTCGACGACGACGGAGCGCCGCGGGCGGGCCGCGAGATCGCGATGTGGAACCCGCCGGTGATCGAGCAGCGGACGATGACCCGGCGCTCGCCGGTCTCCGAGGCCGCCGATCTGCTGGTCGAGCTGGTCTCGCGCGGGGTGCGGACGATCTGCTTCATGCGCAGCCGCCGCGGCATCGAGCTGATCAACCGCTTCGCCTCCGACGAGCT
>DATDKQ010000064.1:0-9053 GCA_036519915.1 Solirubrobacterales bacterium
AGCTGGAGGGCGTGACGACCCCGCACGTCCCCCTGATCAAGGTCGTCAACCAAAACGGGGACGAGGTCTGGCTGAACGCAAATCACATCCGCGCGTTCAAGGTGCACGACCCGTCCATGCCTTCCGCCGCCTTCGGGTAGCGGGGGCAGGCGAAGCTGAACTGAGCCCGGCTCACGCCGTCGTCCCACGCTCGGTTCTGACGGTAAACGTCGCAATAGCCTTTCCGCATGCGAATCCCTCGATGGGCGGCAATCGCGTGGGGTGTCGTGAGCGCCTTGCTTGCGGTCCTCAGCCTCCCAACGATCCCCAGCCAGGTTTCCTCATGGGGGCCAGTTCTCTCATTTGTTGACACGGATCCCCTTCGGTGGCTCTTGCCTCTGATCGGATGGCTGGGCTTGGTTGGACTGGTTGCCTATCTGTTGCGGGAGCGTCATCGCTCGCCTAAGCGACAAGTCCGCCGAACACCCCGCCCCCTTCCTGCGCTGCCACAACAGCCGGCCACTCCCTCCGCGCCCCCCCAGATGACTCGGGACGAGCTTAAGCGAGCAGCCCTGATGAGCGCGATCAAGCGAAGGCTCGATCAGTCGAGCGGCCTGAAGGCGCTCCGGTCGGTGCTGACCGAGGGCGATGATCTTGAAGACCGATTAGGCGATCTCGGAGCCGCAAAAGCCGAGAGCGAGATTCGACGGTGGAAGCAACGGGCGATGGTCGCTGTCGAAGAGCACTCGCCCAACTACCGCGACTACTTCCTGTCCGACCCGCCGCGGGACCTGATTCAGCGAGCGCACCGTCAAGCGGCGGGTACAAGCGATCCAACCGGGTTCTCTGCCATCAAGCAGGATTTCCACGACCGTCTGGTTCGTCTCCACGAAATTGTTCGGGAAATGGAGGGCCAGGCGTGAAGCCGCCCCGCGAGCAGATCCACAAGGCATAGCTCGATCCCCGCCCTGCTTTTTTGAGATCGCTGAAAACGAGTACCGCGCTCTAGGAATCGCGCTCGGCCTGTTGCGAACTCCGAAGGAGCAACTGCCCGACCAAGATCGCTAGCCAGATGCCTGCGTATGTCGCTGCAATCAGCACCAGAACCTGAACGCCGAATGATGCACCGAGAGTGCTGGCGAGCCAGAGCCCGATGACCCCAATACATGAGCCAACCAGGACCGCTCCTATACGGAGCCACCGTGTCACCTGGGTCGTATCGGCAAGCTGCGATGTCTCCTGCAGTACCGCTTTGGACGAAAAGCGGCTATTCAGACGCTGACTGGCGAACAAGCTGGCGAACAGGTCAGGGCCGAGACCCCCGAAACCGCATAGCCAAGCCGTTTAGGCGTACCCCATTCGCTCCAGGATCGGGATCTCGCGGATCTGCGGCGGCTGCAGGTGGTCCCAGAGGATCCCGCGCGGGCGGGGATACTGGCGCTCGACCTCGATCACGGCTCTCGGTGTGGCGATCAGGTCCACCGGCAGGTCGTGGGCCGTGCTCTGCAGGTGCTCGCGAAGGATCTGAATGGGGTGGACGGTGGTCGCGACCGTGGTGTGGTCGTCGATCTTGCCGGCCTCGATCAGCAGGCCGTACTCGAGGTCCGAGAAGCCGCCGCCTTTGCCCACGCGGGCCCCACTTAGGTTGACGGCCACCGATCCGCAGAGCACGAAGTCGATCTCCGGGAGGTCCTCGTCGGCGACCACACGGCCGTGCCGCATCGCGCCCTTGATGGTCGCCGCCTCGCGGAGCTGCTTGGCCGAGAGCTTGCGTGGCTCGAGCAGGCGGAAGGGATGGACGTCGCGGAGCCGCGGCACCGCCATGATCAGCGTCTTGCCCTCCTCGAGCGCGGTCCGCCGGACCTGCGTCTGCGGCGAGTCCGGGTTGACCTTGAGCACCTGGGCACGCTTCCAGAGACGGTGGCCCGCGAGCTTCTCCGCCGCCAGCTTTGCCCCGGCGAAGTTCGGGATCCTCCCCTCCGCTCCGGGAAAGCGCGAGACGCCCTCGCGGTCCATCGCCTTCCAGACGTCCCTGCGGACCTGGTCCTTCGTTCTCATCAGGTCCAGACGACGGTCGGCGGCATTGCGTCGGGCATCCTAAAGTGGAGCCGGAAAACGAGACGAATCCCCCGCAAATGCGTTTGCGAAAGCCCCTCGGGGCAGGTGACGGGGGCCGCGGGCCGTAGAATTCCGGGGGGAGGGAAAGGCACTACGAAAAGCGTCCGAGTGAGCGCGAGGCTGAATAGATCCCACAAGATCGCGATCGCCCTGGTGGCTCTGGTCACCATGGGTCTGCTCCTGGCCGTCGGGGTCTGGGCCTACGACGATGCTCAGAAGGACCAGATCGCGCCGGGAGTCAAGATCGGCGGCGTCGACGTCGGTGGCCGCAGCGCCGACTCGGCCCGCAAGGTCATCAAGCGCGACGTGGTCGGGCCGCTCAAACAGCCTGTCGTAGTGACCTACGACGGCAAGAGCTACACGCTGAGTGCCGACCAGCTGCACGCGAAGGCGGACGTCGACGGCATGGTCCAGGAAGCGATCGACCGCAGCCGTCAGGGCACCATCTTGGACCGCGTCTCCCGCTACGCCAGCGGCGGTGACGTGAATGCGAATCTCAAGACGCGCGTCAGCTACGACAAGAAGGCGGTCAAGGACTTCGTCAACCAACTCGCCGGCGAGATCGACCAGGAGGCGGTGGACGCCACCGTCGTCCCGAACGGCTCGAGGCTCGCTAAGGAAGCCGGGCACGCCGGCCGCGCCGTGGACAAGGCGCAGATGACCGACGAGATCAACGCCGCGGCCCAATCGCCTGGCCGGGACCAGCCCGTGCACGCCGTGGTCAAGACGACCAAGCCCGAGGTCACAACGAAGGACCTGCCCCAGGCCTTCCCCCGCTACATCTACATCGACCGGGGTGGCTTTACGCTGCGGTTCTACGACCACCTGAAGCTGGTGAAGAGCTACCCGATCGCCGTCGGCCAGCAGGGACTCGAGACGCCCGCCGGGCTCTACCACGCCCTGGACAAGCAGGTGAACCCCTCCTGGCACGTGCCCAACTCGGCCTGGGCCGGTTCCCTCGCCGGGCAGGTGATCCCGCCCGGCCCCGCCGACCCGCTGAAGGCGCGGTGGATCGGGATCTTCGACGGCGCGGGCATCCACGGCACCGACGACATCGGCTCCCTCGGTTCGGCCGCCTCGCATGGCTGCGTGCGCATGGCGATTCCGGACGTGATCGACCTCTACGACCGCGTCCAGGTCGGCGACCCGATCTACATCCAGTAACGCAGGGTCCACCCGCCCCGCGGCGAAGTTATGTACATGCGCGAGGCGACGCGGGAGTCCGCTCTGAGCAAGCCGTGGCGCGACGCGCTGGGCACCTTCGACCGGGATCTGGCCGTCCGCTCCGCAGCCGAGTCGACCCGGCGTGCCTACGCGAACGACGTCGGCCAGCTGGCCGACTGGGCGAGCACAATGGGGAAGGAGCCCGACGCGCTCGGGCACCGGGACCTGCGCCGCTTCGCCGCCCGTCTCTCGGACCGCGGGATCTCGAAGGCGGGTGTCGCCCGCAAGCTGGCGGCGATCCGCGCCTTCTACGCGGCGCTCCTGCGAGCCGGAGAGGTGAGCGCCAACCCCGGGGACCTCGTCGCCAGCCCGAAACGGGACCGGAAGCTGCCGCGGGTCCTCAGCCGCGAGGAAATGCAGAGTCTGCTCGACCGGATTCCCACCCGGACGCCCCTGGAGATGCGCGACCGCGCGATGCTCGAGCTCGCCTACTCCTGCGGCCTGCGCGCCGAGGAGGTCGTCAACCTGAATCTCGATGCTCCGGACTTCGAGGGAGAGCGGCTCCGCGTCGACGGCAAGGGTGGCAAGACCCGCCTCGTGCCGATGGGTGAGCCCGCGCAGGCGGCTCTCGGCCGCTATCTCGAGCGCGGGCGGCGAGCACTCGTCGGCGCCGGGGGAGAGGAGGCGCTGCTCGTCTCGAAGAGCGGCAGGCGCCTACATCCCTCCGACGTGCGCCGGCGCCTGCAGCGCTGGGTTCGGGAGGCCGCGATCGCCGGGGGGGTCTCGCCACACGCGATGCGGCACTCGTTCGCAACGCACCTGCTCCAGGGCGGGGCGGACCTGCGCACCATCCAGGAGCTGCTCGGCCATTCGAGTCTGTCCACGACGCAGGTTTACACCCAGGTTGAACCCTCCTGGTTGCAAAGCCAGTACGCTCGGAGTCATCCTCGCGCTTGAGGACGAAGTCGCCAGAATGCAGGTGAAAGGCCTATGGAAGCGGAGGTAAAGGCGTTCGAGCTACAGGAGCTCTGGCGCCGGTACAAGGAGGGGGGCGACGGGAGCGCCCGCGAGCGACTGGTCGTCGCTTATTCGCCGCTGGTCAAGTTCGTCGCCGGTCGGACCGGGGCCCGCCTGCCCTCACACGTCGATCAGGCCGACCTGATCTCCTACGGGATGATCGGCCTGATCGAGGCGATGGAGCGCTTCGAGCCGAGGCGCCAGATCCGTTTCGAGACCTTCGCGATGCAGCGCATCCGCGGCGCGATCATCGACGAGCTGCGCTCCCTCGACTGGGTGCCGCGCTCGGTCCGCTCGCGTGCCCGCGACATCGAGGAGGCGAACTCGAAACTCGAGCACGAGCTCGGCCGGGCGCCGACGGACGGCGAGCTCGCTGAACGGCTCGGGATGTCCGAGGAGGACCTCCATGAGGCGCTGTTGCAGATCTCCAACTCGTCGATCCTCGCCCTGGAGGAGCTCTGGATGACCCCCGATGCCTCCGGCGACAAGGTTTCGCTGCTCGACACGATCGAGGACGAGAACGCCCCCGACCCACAAGCCGCCCTCGACACCAGCGAGGTGAAGGACCGCCTCTCCGAGGCGATCCAGGACCTGCCGGAGCGCGAGACCCTGGTCGTCGCGCTCTACTACTTCGAGAATCTCACCCTTCGCGAGATCGGCGAGGTGCTCGGCGTCACCGAGTCGCGGGTCTCCCAGCTTCACTCAAAGGCCGTTCTGCGACTGCGCTCGAAGCTGAAGTCGACGGGCTGACGGCTTCCCCAGGCGGCGCCTTGGCAACCCCTGAAAGTGCCTATAGGGTGCTAGCCGCATGCCTCACAAGGCCGCCGACCGGATACGAAACGTCGCCCTGATCGGCCACCGCGGCAGCGGCAAGACATCGCTGCACGAGGCGCTGCTGTTCGAGGCCGGAATCGTCAACCGGCTCGGGCGCGTCGAGGACGGGACCACCACCTCGGACTACGAACCGGACGAGCAGGCCCGCGAGATGTCGATCGGCGCGACCGTCTCCTCCTTCGAGCACGACGGCCGGAAGATCAACCTGATCGACACCCCCGGTGACCCGAGCTTCATCGCGGACACGGTCGCCTCGCTGCGGGTAGCTGACGCCGCGGTGGTCGTCGTGAATGGCGTGATGGGAGTGGAGGTCCACACGGATCGGCTCTGGCAGCGCGCCGACGAGGAGGGCCTGGCCAGGCTCGTCTTCGTCAACATGCTCGACCGCGAGCGGGCCGACTTCTTCCGGGCCCTCGAGTCGCTCCAGAACGCATTCGGCAACCATGTCGTCGCCACGGAGATCCCGATCGGGTCCGAGCACGAGGTGAGCGGAGTCATCGACCTGATCGACATGAAGGCCTTCCTCGCGCAGGGGGAGGGGAGAGGCGCTCCCGAGCCCCAGGACATCCCCGAGGAGTTGGCTGCGCAGGCCCAGGAGTACCGCGAGAAGCTGATGGACGAGGTGGCGGAGAACTCCGACGAGCTCATGGAGCGCTATCTCGAGGGCGAGGAGATCGACCACGATGAGATCGTCACGGTGCTCAAGCGGGGGGTCACCGACGGCCGGATCTTCCCAGTCACCTGCGGCGTGGCGACCAAGAACCTCGGCACCACGAGGCTGCTGGAGGCGCTTGTCGAGGACCTGCCCTCTCCAGCCATGCGGGGCCCCGTGACGGCTCTTGGCGAGGACGGCGAGGAGATCGAGATCGCTCCGGACGAGGACGGCCAGCTCGTCGCCTACGTCTTCAAGACCCTCGCCGATCCCTACGCCGGCCGGCTCAATCTCTTCCGCGTCTTCTCGGGCGTCATCAAGGGGGATTCGCAGGTGAGCAACGTGACCCGCCGGGCAAAGGAGCGGATCGGCCAGATCCTGATCCCTGGAGGCAAGGAGCACGAGCAGACGGACGAGCTGGGTGCCGGGGACATCGGCGCCATCGCCAAGCTCAAGGAGACGCGTGCCGGCGACGTGCTCGCGGAGAAGGACTCGAAGGTCTCGTTCCCGCCGCTCGACCTGCCGGCCCCGGTCATGGCCTTCGCCTTCGAGCCGAAGACCAAGGGCGATGAGGACAAGGCCGCCAGCGCGATCCGGCGCCTCGAGGAGGAGGACCCCACCCTCGACGTCCATCGGGACCAGCAGACCGGAGAGCAGATCATCGCTGGACTGACTCAGATCCACGTCGAGGTGATCGTGGACCGGATGAAGGACCGCTTCGGAGCCGAGATCGAGCTGCACCCGCCACGGGTGCCCTACCTCGAGGCGATTCGCAAGTCGGCCAAGGCGCACGGCCGCTACAAGAAGCAGACGGGCGGGCGCGGCCAGTTCGGCGACTGCCACCTCGAGATCGCGCCCGGCGAAGCCGGCAGCGGCTTCGAGTTCATCGATGAGATCAAAGGCGGCGCCATCCCGAAGGGATTCATCCCCGCGGTCGAGAAGGGCGTCGCCGAGGCGATGCAGCACGGCACTCTGGCCGGTTATCCGGTCAAGGACCTGCAGGTCCGTCTCTACGACGGCCAGTACCACCGGGTGGACTCCTCTGAGAACGCCTTCAAGGTGGCCGGTTCGATGGCCTTCAAGGACGCCATGGAGCAGGCCGACCCCGTGCTGCTCGAGCCGATCATGCTGCTCACCGTCAGCGTTCCGGAGGACGTGGTCGGCGACGTCGTTGGCGACCTCAACTCCCGCCGCGGCCGGCCGCTCGGCATGGAGGCGAAGGGGTCGGCTACGGAGATCAAGGCCGAGGTCCCGATGGCCGAGGTGCTCGACTACGCGCGCGACCTGCGCCAGATCACCGGTGGCCGCGGCGACTACACGATGGAATTCACCCGCCACGAGGAGATCCCCTCACACCTGGCCCAGAAGGTGATTTCGGAGGCTCGCTCCGAGGAGGAAGTCCGGGCCTGAAGGTGGTGGTCAATGTCGACGGGGGCTCCCGGGGGAATCCGGGGCCCGCGGCGGTCGCCGCCGTTGTCACCGACGCCTCCGGTGAGGAGCTGGCGGAGCGCGCCGAGACGATCGGAAAGGCGACCAACAACGTGGCCGAGTACCGGGCTCTGCTGCTCGGCATCGAGGTCGCCAAGGAGCTGGGGGCCGACGAGGTCGAGTTCGTCGCGGATTCGCTTCTGATCGTCGAGCAGGTCCGCGGCAACTGGAAGGTGAAACAGGCCCACCTGCGCCCGCTCCGGGAGCAGGTGGTGAAGGCGCTCGAGGGTCTCGGCTCCTGGTCGATCCGCCACGTCAAGCGCGGCGACAACGAGCGGGCCGACGAGTTATTGAATGATGCATTGGACGCAGCGGCATGACGACCATCACTGACGAAAACGTCGGCACGATCGAGATCGGCGACCACCGGGTTCGCCGGCTCAGTTTCGGGGCGATGCGGATCACCGGTCCGGGCATCTGGGGGCCGCCCGCTGATCACGACGAGGCCATCGCCGTCCTGCGGCGGGCAGTGGAACTTGGGGTCAACCTGATCGACACGGCCGACTCCTACGGTCCGCACGTCAGCGAGGAGCTGATCGCCGAGGCCCTCTACCCCTATCCGGAGAACCTCCTGATCGCCACCAAGGGCGGGCTCGTTCGCACCGGCCCGGGCCAGTGGCCGCGCGACGGGCGTCCCGAGCACCTTCGGGAGGCCTGCGAGGGCTCGCTCCGGCGCCTGCGACTGGACACGATCGAGCTCTACCAGCACCACAGCCCCGATTCCAAGGTGCCCTACGAGCGCTCGATCGCGGCGCTCAAGGAGCTCCAGGACGAGGGCAAGATCCGCCACATCGGTGTCTCCAACGTCACCGTCGAGCAGCTCGAGACCGCACGCGAGATCGTCGAGGTGGTCTCGGTCCAGAACCGGTTCAACCTCACCGACCGTCATTCGCAGGACGTGCTGGAACGCTGCGAGGAGCTCGGGCTCGCCTTCTTCCCGTGGGCGCCGCTCGCGATGGGCGAGCTCGCCGAGCCGGGCGGCCCACTCGACCGGATCGCATCGGAACACGACGCGACTCCGGGACAGGTCGCGCTGGCCTGGTTATTGGCGCGCTCCGCCGCGATCGTGCCGATCCCAGGCACCTCATCCGTCGAGCACCTCGAGGAGAACCTCGGGGCGGCGGAGGTTCAGCTCACTGCGGACGAGCTCGCCGAGCTCGAGGCCGCCGGAACCTAGGGCAAGAACAGGCCGGGCCCTCGGAGCCCGGCCTTCTTCCGACCACTCTCGGTCTCAGGCACCGATTCCTACAGGCCCAGCCCCTTCAGGCCGGCGCCCTTCAGGACCGCACCCACGATGTTCGGGTTGAACGCCTCGGTGCCGGGCACCAGGTTGACCCCGGAGAACCCAGCGGCGTTCGCGCGCATATACGCGAGCTCCATGCCGAGGTTGCCGACGCCGTTCGAGGCGGCGAGTGGTGCGAGCTGCACCGTGCTGAGGATGCCGATCGCTCCGCCGGTCCCGTTCATGAACCCGCTGCCGGAGTCACCGGGGATGCCGGGCGTGACGGTGTAGACGTCGTGGCTCCAGCCGCTGGGAGTGCCCTGCACGAGGAGTCCCACCTTCGGGCTGAGCGCCGCGATGCCGCCGCGGAGCTCCGAGTTGCCGTAGGTGTAGACGCTCGAACCGGCGCCTCCCCAGGAGCCGACGCCGGTCGGTCCGCCGAGGGCGGGAACCGAGGGGTTCACCTTCCCGACGTCCGCCGGATCGATCTTGATCAGGGCGAGGTCGTTGAACGCGCAGGTATCCGCGTCCGTTTCGCCCTTGGACTGCATGGTGAGCCAGCTGTTGTAGACCAGCGTT
>DATDKQ010000065.1:0-13820 GCA_036519915.1 Solirubrobacterales bacterium
CCCCTTTCATTGCCGGTGTTCGTCCCTTCACCCCCCGTCCTGCCCGATACGTGTAGGTTCCCGCGCCGATGGCGACCGAACGCACACTCATCCTCGTCAAGCCCGACGCATTCGAGAGACAGCTGACCGGCGAGGTCATCGCTCGGTTCGAGGGCAAGGGGCTGAAGCTCGTCGCGATGAAGCTGATGCAGGCCGACGAGGAGCTCGCGAACGCTCATTACGAGGAGCACACCGACAAGCCGTTCTTCGGCGAGCTCGTCTCGTTCATCACCGGAGGTCCGCTGGTCGCGATGGTGCTGGAGGGGGAGAGCGCGGTGGTGGCGGCACGCCAGCTGATCGGTGCGACTAATCCGCTCGAGGCCGACGCCGGCTCGATCCGCGGCGAGTTCGCCACCGAGGTCACCTTCAACCTCGTGCACGGCTCGGACTCGCCCGAATCGGCCGCGCGCGAGATCTCGCTCTGGTTCCCCGAGCTCTGATCCTCGCCTCGGGCTCGCCTCAAAGGCGCGCCCTGCTCGAGGCGCTCGGTCTCGAGTTCGAGGTCCGGGCGCCGGAGATCGAGGAGGAGACCGAGGGCGACCCGCGGGACCTGGTCGTCCGGAACGCGACCCGCAAGGCCGAGGCCGTCGCGTCGGAGACTCCCGACGCCCTGGTGATCGCCGGCGACACCGAGGTCGTCATCGACGGCGAGGTGCTCGGACAGCCGCAGGACGAGGCCGGGGCCCGGGCCCACCTGGAGCGCCTCTCCGGCTCGGAGCATCACGTCCTCGGCGGCCTCGCCCTGCTCGGGCCCGAGGCCGGGGAGCCCCGCACCGGCGTCGACGTCTCGACCGTTGCGTTCAAGGAGCTCGACCAGCGGCTCCTCGATGCCTACCTGGCCTCCGGCGAGTGGCGCGGCCGGGCCGGCTCCTACGCGATCCAGGGTCTGGGGTCGGCGCTGGTCGACATCGTCCGCGGTGACGTCTCCAACGTCATCGGCCTGCCGGTCGGACTCCTCCTCCGGCTCGCACCCGAGCTGCTCACACCCCGGTAGGGGCAGCACAGGCGTCCAGGCCCGAAACTTGCGGACTTTGGGGGTTTTAAAGCAAGCCGCTAAGGTCCGACGACCTTTGGCTAATTGTTCCTCTTTATGAGCATTCGTTAATCGTCCCCCTCCATGGGCCTTTTCAGCTCAATCAGCCCCGCCCGCGACATGGCCGTCGACCTCGGCACGGCCAATACGCTCGTCTACGTCCGCGGCCGCGGCATCGTCCTCTCCGAGCCCTCGGTGGTCGCCATCGACACCGCCACCGGCGAGGTCCACGCCGTCGGCGCCGAGGCGAAGCAGATGCTCGGGCGCACCCCAGCGACGATCAACGCGATGCGGCCGCTCAAGGATGGGGTGATCGCCGACTTCGAGATCACCGAGTCGATGCTCCGCTACTTCATCAAGCGCGCCAATCACAGCCGCTTCACTCATCCGCGGGTGGTCGTGTGCGTTCCTTCCGGTGTGACCGGGGTCGAGAAGCGCGCGGTCGAGGAGGCCTGCCTCGGGGCCGGGGCCCGCGAGGCCTATCTGATCGAGGAGCCGATGGCCGCGGCGATCGGCTCGGGCCTTCCGGTCAGCGAGCCGACCGGGAGCCTCGTCGTCGACATCGGCGGCGGCACCACCGAGGTGGCCGTGATCTCCCTCGGCGACATCGTCGTCTCCCAGTCGATTCGCGTCGGCGGCGACGAGATGGACGACGCGATCATGAACTTCTGCAAGCGCGAGCACCAGCTCCTGATCGGCCATCAGACGGCCGAGGACATCAAGCACGAGGCCGGCTCGGCGAATCCGCTCGGCCACGAGATCGAGATCGAGATCCGCGGCCGCGATCTCGGTTCCGGGCTGCCCCGGGCCGTAAAGCTCAACTCCGAGAACATCCGGACGGCTCTCGATGATCCGATCCAGCAGATCATCGCGGCGGTCAGAGACACCCTGGACCGCACGCCGCCCGAGCTCGCCGGCGATCTGATGGAGCGAGGCATGACGCTGGCCGGGGGCGGCGCCCTCCTCCACGGATTCGCCGACCGGATGAGCGATGAATGCCAGATGCCGGCGCGGCTCGCGGAGTCCCCGCTCACCTGCGTGGCCACGGGATCTGGACAGGCCCTGGAGGAGTTCGAGGCGATCAAGAGGGCGCTGAAGAACTCCCGTGTCCGGAGGCGCTACTGAGCGCCGGGTGAAAGGCAGACGCGGCCATGTATCTCCTTGACCGTCCCGAGGACATCCCGTCGCGCCTGACCACTCGCCTCAACCTGCGCATCGCGATTCTGGGCGCGGTCGTCGTCGTCGCGATCGCGACGGTCCTCCTCCGGCTCTGGTCGCTGCAGATCCTCGACGGTCAGCACTACCGGGCCCTCGCCAATGACCACGGCGTCCTCGACGTCCGGGTTCACCCGCCACGCGGCGAGATCCTCGATCGCAACGGCAGGGTCCTGGTCGACAACCGCACGGTGATGACCCTCCAGCTGCGGCCCTCCGACCTGCCCAGCGACCGCGGCGCGCGCAGGCGCGAACTGAGCAAGCTGGGCGACCTGCTCGGGCTCTCGCAGCGCGAGATCCGCCAGAGAGTCAGGGCGACGCCGCAGTTCGCCGGATATCCCGTGGTGCTCAAGCAGGGCCTCGACCGACAGCTCCTCTTCTACCTGCTCGAGAACAAGGAGAGCTTCCCTGGCGTGAGTGTCGAGCGCACCTACGTCCGCAAGTACCCGGACGGGACGCTCGCCGCCCATCTCCTCGGGCTCGTCGGCCAGATCAGCCCGCGACAGCTGAAACAGCAGAAGTACCGGGGCCTGCACCCCGGCGACATCATCGGCCAGGCCGGCGTCGAGTACCGCTACGACAAGTTCCTCCGCGGCACCGCCGGCAGTCAGCGGATCCAGGTCGACGCGCTGGGCCGCCCCCGCGGGACCCTCGGCAACCGGCCCGCGAGGGCCGGCGACAACCTGCGCCTGACATTGGACTCGGGCCTGCAGGAGGTCGGCGAATCCGCTCTGCGCGCGAAGGGCCTGCCGGGCGCTTTCGTCGCGATGAACGTCCACAGCGGGGCCGTCCTGGCGATGGGCTCCTACCCGACCTACGACCCGACCTTCTACACACAGCCGCATACCAAGCAGCAATACGACGCGTTCGGCAACCGACCCGGCGACCCGCTGGTGGATCGGGCCGACCAGGGCGGCTATCCGACTGGATCGGCCTTCAAGCCCATCACAGCCACGGCAGCGCTCGAGGACGGCCTGATCACGCCCAGCACGATCTTCGACGACACGGGTTCGCTCGACATCGGCGGCCTCGTCGTACACAACGCGGGCGGCGCCGCCAACGGCCCGATTGACATGAGCACAGCGCTCAAGGTCTCATCGGACGTCTACTTCTTCAACCTGGGGCTCCATGCGAGCGCGAGCGGCAAGGGTGGCCAGATCCAGGATTGGGCCCACAACTACGGGCTCGGCCAAAGCCCCGACATCGACATCCCCAACGCGAGCGCGGGTCTGATCCCCACCCCCGCCTGGCGCAACCGCGTCTACCGCAGCCACGACAACCCGTACATCGACCGTCCCTGGAACCAGGGGGACAACGTCAACCTGGCGGTCGGTCAGGGGGACGTCATGGTCACCCCGCTCCAGCTGGCGCGCGCCTACGCCGCGCTGGCCAACGGCGGGACGCTGGTCACGCCCCACCTCGGAGGCCGGATCGTGGGCGTGAACGGGAAGACCGTCGAGCGCATCAAGCCTGCTCCGACCCGGCACCTGCGGATCTCCGAGGAGACCAGGAACGTGATCCTGGGCGGCCTCGAGCGCGCGGCGATGGAGCCTGGCGGCACCTCCTACCCCGTCATGGGCGGCTTCCCGTTCGCGGTCGCGGGGAAGACCGGCACGGCGGAGCGTGGGCCGGGGCAGGAGGACCAGTCCTGGTACAGCGTGATTGCTCCCTTCAACAACCCTCAGATCGTCGTGACCGTCACGGTTGAGCACGGCGGCTTCGGCGTCGAATCGGCCGCCCCCATCGCCCGGTCGCTCCTCGAGCACTACTTCCACCTGAACGCCGGCGGTGCGAGCGGGGCGGCGGCGGCCTCGGCGGGGGGAGTCGAGTGATGGAAGCCGCCAAGCCCTCACTCACGATCGCCCCGCAGCGCTCGCGGGTCCTCGAGCTGCTCAACCTCCGCAACCTGGATGGCGTCATGCTCGCGGCCGCGGTCGGGCTGATGGCGTTCAGTGTCTTCACGCTGGAGTCGGCGAGCCGGCACGAGATCGCGGCGGACCCTCACTACTTCGTTGTGCGCCAGTCGCTCTACGGCGTGATCGGCATCGCCCTGATGATCGGTATCAGCCACATCGACTACACGCGCCTGCGCGAGTTGAGGGTGAGCATCTACGCGGTGATGGTGGGCTCGATCGGCTTGGTGCTGCTGGTGGGGACGGCGGTTCGAGGATCGAACCGCTGGATCGACCTGCCGCTCTTCCAGTTCCAGCCGTCCGAGCTCGCCAAGGTCCTGCTCTGCGTATCGCTCTCGGCCTTCGTGTACGAGCGGGTCAGGCGACCCTTCGGCCTGCGGCAAACGGTGGGGCTGCTGGCCATCGGCCTTGTGCCCGCGGGCCTCGTCTTCCTCCAGCCGGACCTCGGCACAGGGATCGTCCTGGTGGCGATCACCCTGACGATCCTGTTCGTCTCCGGCATCCCCTGGCAGCACTTTGCGGCGATCGGCGCGGCGGCCGCGCTGCTCGCCGGCGGGGCCTATCTCGGCGGCCAGGCCCTCGGCGTCCACCCCCTGCAGGGCTACCAGCAGGACAGGCTGACCTCCTTCCTTCATCCCAGCAACGACCCGGGGGACGCGAGCTACCAGGTGAACCAGGCGATCATCGCGGTCGGCTCCGGGGAGAAGTCCGGACGCGGTGACGATGCGACGCAGACCGAGCTGCTCTTCCTCCCCGAGCGCCACACCGACTTCATCTTCGCTGTGATCGGGGAGCGCTTCGGGTTCCTCGGCGCCGCGTTCCTCGTCTTCCTCTACGGACTGCTGTTCTGGCGAGCGATTCGGGTGATGCGGATCGCCACGAGCTACTTCGGGGTCCTGATAGCCGGCGGGATAGTCGCGATGCTCGCCTTCCAGGCGGTCATCAACCTGGGCATGAACCTGGGGCTGATGCCGGTCACAGGGATCACGTTGCCGCTGATCAGCTACGGCGGGTCGTCGGTACTCGGGACGTTCCTGGCGCTTGGCCTGCTGCAGGCGATCCACGCGCATTCGGATGCGAGGGCGCGGCACTAGCCGCCACCCGTTTAACACTGGTGTTTCAGGTCTTATTGAGGCTAGGCGCTACTCTCGGATCGCTCGAGGGTTCCCCGCAGGCGATAGCTGAGGAGCAACCCGATTTAAGTTGGGTGGGGCGGACAATCGACCGTGAGCTGAATCGACCGTGAGCTGTGAGGGCTAGCCAGACATGTACCGCAAGCAAGTGCGCCGTCGACGGGCGGTGCTGTTGCTGCTCGTCGCCGCCTCGCTGACACTGCTCAGCCTCTATTACCGAGAGGGCAACGGAGGGCCGCTCCACGGCGTCCAGGACGTCGTCTCCACCGTCTTCAGCCCGATCGAGTCCGGTGCCGATCGCGCCCTGAAACCGGTGCGCGACCTGGTCAACTGGTTCGGCGATACCTTCGACGCTCGCGGTGATCGCTCGAAGCTCGAGGACCAGGTGGCGACGCTGCGCGATCAGCTGGCGAGGTCCCAGACCCAGCAGCGGGAGGCCAAGGAGCTCTCAGCGCTCAACGAGCTGACGAGCGGCGGGATCGTCCCGGACGGGACCGACCCCGTGACGGCGAGAGTGATCGGCCGGTCGCCGACCGTCTGGTACTCGACGGTGACGATCGACCACGGGTCGAGCGACGGCTTGCGGATCGACGATCCGGTCGTGGCGGCGCAGGGCCTGGCGGGCAAGATCACCCAGACGACTCCCAACACCGCGCAGGTCACGCTGATCACGGACGCAGACAGCGCCGTCACGGCGCGAGTCACCCCGAGCGGCGCGACCGGGGTCGTCGAGCCCGACGTCGGCAACCCCAACGACCTCCAACTCGACTTCCTCGAGCGCGGTGCACGGATCGCGGAGGGGCAGATGGTGGTGACAGCAGGGTTCTCGACCGGCGACCTCGGGTCCATCTTTCCTCCGGGCATCCCGATCGGGAAGATCACGAGGGCAACCGTGGAGGAACAGCAGGCCTACCAGCGGGTCCACCTCGAGCCCTTCGCCGACCTGCGCGACATGGACTTCGTCAAGGTCCTGACCACCCACTCCGGGGGGAGCAAGGGATGATCCTCACGCCCGGAATCATCGCCAGGCTCGCCGTGCTCGGCGCGCTGGTGGCGGTCGCGCAGGTGGTCTGTTTCTCGAAGATGGACATCTTCGGCTCCAGCCCCGACGTCGCGCTGCTCGTCGTGATCTCGGTCGGGCTGCTGGGCGGCAGCCTGAGCGGAGCCGTCACCGGCTTCTCGATCGGGCTGCTCATCGACTGCCTCCTGCTCGAGACCATGGGGGCCTTCGCGCTCACGATGCTCTCCGTCGGATACGTCGCCGGCCGCTACCGCGAGACCCTCGGCCGTCCCACTCGCGTCGCGGTCGCACTGCTCGGCGGCTCACTGACGCTGCTCGGGGCCCTCGTGATCGCGGCGATCCAGATCGGCACCGGAATCGACGCGAATGTCAGCTTCCTGGTCGTGCGTGATGCGCTCGTCAAGAGCCTGATCGGCGCACTGCTCGCGATTCCCGTCCTCCTGGTCGTCAGACTGGTGGTGCGATCGGCGCTGGTGGACGAGCGCACAGCGGCGCGACGCACACCGGCCCCGCGACCAGTGGAGAGTGGCTGATGTATCTGCGTCGAGATGAAGTCGAGCCGGAGAGGCGAACCTCGCCCCTGGCGCTCAGGATCTCGATCATCACCGGCCTCGCAATTGCGATCTTCTCGGTGCTCTTCCTGCGGCTCTGGTACGTCCAGGTGCTCTCCGGGGACCACTACCGCAATCAGGCCAACGACAACCGGATCCGGGAGATCCGTGTGCAGGCGCCGCGCGGCGACATCCTCGACCGAAACGGCAAGGTCCTGGTCGCGAATCGCACCGAGCTCGCCATCCAGGTCACGCCGCAGGACCTGCCCCCGCCGGGTTCGGATCGGTCTCGCGAGCTGAAGCAGCTGGCCACCGTCACGGGCATGACGATGAAGGAGATCCGCAAGGCGCTCCAGGGCGGCAGCCGCGCCGCGCCGGGCGGCCCGGTGATCCTCAAGAAGGGCCTCGGCGTGGACAAGGTCTATTACCTGCGCGAGAACCAGTCGAGCTTCCCCGGCGTGAGCGTGGAGAGCGTGTTCACCCGTGACTACCGCCAGGGCACGATCGCCGCCCACCTGTTCGGGAACGTCGGCGAGGTCACCGCGGAGCAGCTCAAGGAGCCGCGCTACGCGGGCCTTCATCCCGGGGATCAGGTCGGCCAGTCGGGGGTGGAGTACGAGTACGACCGCTACCTGAGAGGGAGACCGGGGACGGACCGGGTGCAGGTCGACGCGCTCGGCAGGCCGACCGGCCAGCTCCGCAGCGTCCCGGCGGAGCCCGGCGACGACGTGCGGCTGACCGTCGACTCGAATCTTCAGGCCACGGGAGAGGGGGCCCTGGACTCCTTCGGCCTCCCCGGCGCCTTCGTCGCCATGAACGCCCAGAACGGCGACATCCTCGCGATGGGATCGGCACCGACCTTTGACCCCTCGATCTTCACTCACCCGATCACGCAGAGCGAGTACCGCGACCTGACCTCGCGGAAGACCGATGCCCCCTTGGCGGACCGCGCGATCCAGGGCCTCTATCCGACCGGTTCGACGTTCAAGCCGATCACCGCGACCGCCGCCCTCCAGGACCACCTGATCTCGCCGAACACGATCTTCAACGACACCGGCTCGCTCAAAATCGACAACAACCTGACCCTGCACAACGCGGGCAAGGCGATCTACGGGCCGCTCAACATGAGCGATGCCCTCAAGGTCTCCTCCGACATCTACTTCTACAACCTCGGCCTCAAGTCCAAGTCCTCCAAGGGCCACGGCATGATCCAGGACTGGGCGCGTCAGTACGGGCTGGGGGAGAAGACCGGGATAGACCTGCCGGCCGAGGTCGACGGGCTGATCCCGACTCCCGCCTGGCGCAACCGGCTCTACGCCCAGAAGCTCACCGATAGGCCGTGGAGCGCCGGCGACAACGTCAACCTCGCGGTCGGCCAGGGCGACCTCGAGGCGGATCCGCTGCAGATGGCGGTCGCCTATGCGGCGCTCGGCAACGACGGGACGGTGCTCACGCCTCACATCGCCGACGACGTCGAGAGCGTCACAGGCCGGGTCCTCCAGGAGATCCGCCCGGCCCCCCGGCGCAACATCGACATCTCTCCAACCACCCGGGACACGATCATGACCGGGCTCACCCGCGCTGCGACAGAGCCGGGTGGGACCTCCTACCCGGTCTTCGGCAACTTCCCGTTCGCGGTGGCCGGCAAGACCGGAACCGCCCAGCGGCCCAACCAGCCCGACCAGTCTTGGTACATCGTCCTCGCACCGGCGAAGAACCCTCAGATAGTGGTAGCCGTCACGATCGAGCGGGGCGGTTTCGGCGTCGATACGGCCGCGCCGGTGGCCGCCCGGATCCTCGAGCGCTACTTCCACCTACCGATCACGCCCACCGCATCCTCGAGTACGGCCGGAAACGGCCACACGCAGGAGTGATGGCGGCGGGATCCCGGCGGACCATTACCCTGCGGAACTGACTTGGAAGCGGCACCTCTCACGCTCACTCCCAGGCGGGCTCGCATCGGCGAGCGTCTCGGCGTGGCCTACTTCGACGGTTGGCTGCTCGTCGCCGCCTTCGGGCTGGTCGCGTTCAGCGTCTTCACCCTCGCCGTGGCCACCCCGGACGCCATCCAGGGCCAGCCCCTCTACTTCGCGATCCGGCAGACCCTCTACGCAGTGGTCGGAATCGTCCTGATGCTGGCCGTGGCGAAGGTGGACTACTCGCGCTTCCGCGAGATCAGGGTCGGCATCTACTCGCTGATGATCGCCTCCATCTGCCTCGTCCTCGTGTTCGGTGCCGCGGCGCGCGGCTCCCGACGCTGGATCGAGCTCCCCTTCTTCCGCTTCCAACCCTCGGAGCTCGCCAAGCTGCTGCTCATCGTCGCCCTCGCGGCGTTCGTCATCGAGCGCACCCGCCGCGGCACCCCGATGCGCCAGACCTCCCGCATACTGGCGCTCGGCCTGGTCCCGGCCGGACTCGTCTTCCTGCAACCCGACCTCGGCACGGGAATCGTGCTGCTGGTCATCACCATCGCAATTCTTTTCCTCGCCGGGCTACCATGGAGGCACTTCGCGGTGATCGGGGGTCTGGCGGCCGCGGCCGTCAGCTTCGTCCTCGTCATCGCCCCGGCCACCGGCCTGCCCAGCCCGCTTCACGGCTACCAGCAGGACCGGCTCACAGCATTCCTACATCCCTCAAACGATCCAAGCGACGCGAGCTATCAGGTCAACCAGAGTGTCACCGCAATCGGGTCCGGCGAAAAAACCGGACGCGGCGACAACTCGACCCAGACCAAGCTCCTCTTTCTCCCCGAGCGGCACACGGACTTTGTCTTCGCCGTCATCGGGGAGCGCTTCGGATTCATGGGAGCAGCATTCGTACTGTCCCTATACGCCCTGCTTATCTGGAGAATTCTGCGCATCCTGACGCTCTCCAAGAACTTGTTCGGGACCCTGATCGCGGGCGGCATCGCCGCCATGCTCATGTTCCAGATCCTTGTGAACGTTGGCATGACCCTCGGCATCATGCCCGTGACAGGCGTCACCCTGCCCCTGATGTCATACGGGGGCTCATCGGTGATCGCCACGTTCCTCGCGATCGGTCTCCTACAGAGCATTCACACCCAGGCGCGGCTCAATAGCTCCACACGCAGCAGGGCGCCTATCCCACTGTTGCGCTGAGCCACCAAGAGCAAAACCACACGACTAAATCTGCGCCGGTTTCCGCCCATCGAGGCGGAGCCGTGACGCGCGTGTGTGTGATGCGAGGGTGCGCCGTCAGGCGCAACCCGTTTAGTGGCATGAAAGGAAACTCATGAAGAAGAACATCCTCGTCAGCGTCGACCGGGGCGAGACCCGGGTCGCGACGCTGGAGGCGAACGGGCCGCCGCAGAAGAAGCGCAAGAAGGCGGCCCCCAGTGACGAGTGGAAGGTCGCCGAGCTCTACGTTGAGCGCCGCGGCCGCCGCTCGATCGTTGGCAACATCTACAAGGGGAAGGTCGACAACGTCCTCCCCGGCATGGAGGCCGCGTTTGTCGACATCGGCCTCGAGCGAAACGGCTTCCTCCACGTCGACGAGATCGTGCTCCCCGGAGGCCAGGCGGTTCCCAAGCGGGGCCGCGGTCGCGGCCGCCGCATCGATGAGCTGATCAAGCCCGGCCAGGAGATCATCGTCCAGGTCGTCAAGGACCCCCTGAAGACGAAGGGGGCGAGGCTCTCGATGCAGCTCTCGATCGCGGGTCGCTACCTGGTCTACATGCCGCAGGGAGGTGGCATCGGTGTCTCCAAGCGCCTGCCCGACGGCGAGCGCCAGCGGCTTCGCAAGCTGATCGAGAAGGTGGACATCGGCGACGGCGGCGTGATCGTTCGCACCGCCGCGCAGGGCGCGAAGAAGGAGGACTTCGCGCGCGAGATCGCCTACCTGCACCGCCTCAACGAGGTGGTCACCGAGCGCGCCGAGAAGGCGGAGGCGGGCCAGATGGTCTTCCAGGAGGCCGACCTATCGATCCGCGTCGTCCGCGACGTCCTGGTCGAGGAGTTCGAGGGCGCGATCATCGACGACGACAAGCAGTACGACCGGGTCACCAAGTTCCTGCAGCGGACCGCGCCGGAGCTGGCCGACCGAGTCGAGCTCTACAAGGACAAGGAGCCCCTCTTCGAGAAGTGGGGCGTCGAGGAGGCGTTCGACTCGGTGCTCAGCCGCCGCGTCGACCTGCCCTCCGGCGGCTACCTGATGATCGACTACGCGGAAGCCCTCACCGTGATCGACATCAACACGGGCAGCTTCACAGGCAAGGGGAGGGGCCGGCTCGAGGACACGATCACCAAGGTGAACGTGGAGGCCGCGGAGGAGGTCGTCCGTCAGCTGCGGATGCGCGACATCGGCGGGATCATCGTCATCGACTTCATCGACATGGCGCGGGCACGCAACCGCGATCAGGTGTTGAAGACGCTGCGCACGGCGCTCGACGAGGACCGGACCAAGACCTATGTGGTGGAGGTCTCGCCGCTCGGCCTGGTCGAGATGACCAGGCAGAACGTCACCGACGGTGTCCGGGAGATCCTCACCAAGCGCTGTCCCACCTGCGACGGCGAAGGGGTCGTCAGATCCGAGGAGACCGTCGCGATCTCGATCGTGCGCAAGCTCCAGCAGGTCGTCGACGAGCAGCCGGACCCCGAGGCGTACCTGATCCGGGTCAACCCCCGAGTCGCCGCGGAGCTGCTCTCGCCCGACTCCGGGCTCACCGACCTCGAGGAGGAAACCGGCAAGCGCTTCCACTTCGAGGGAGGCGACCCGCTGCCGCTCGACACGTTCCACGTCGTCGAGGCGGGCAGCCGGGAGGAGATCGAGGAGCGTGCTCTGCCCTTCCAGGTGGGCGAGGAGGTGCTCGTCTCGATTGAGGAGCCTCACATGTACAACGTCGATGACGCCGTTGCGCGGGTCGAGTCCTACATCGTCAGCGTCGCCGGGGCCGGCCCACACGTCGGCGAGCAGCGGATGGTTCGGATCGAGAGCGTCGGACGGTCGGCAGCGACTGCTCTGCTGCTCGACAGCGATGGAAACGTCGTGCAGCCGGGCTCCAATGGAGATCGCAGCGAGAAGCTAGAATCCTCGTCCTCCGGCGGGCGCCGGCGTCGCGGAAGCAGGGGCGGAAGGCGACGCTCACGCGCCGGCGGTGGTTCCAACACCTAAGAAACCATGGCCAGCTATGCAGTCATCGAGACAGGCGGCAAGCAATACCGCGTCGAGAAGGGGTCGACCCTGCTCGTCGACCGCCTCTCCGCAAACGAGGGCGACAAGGTCGACCTCCGCCCGGTCGCCTTCCGTGACAAGGAGATGGTGCTCGGCAAGGACCTCGAGAAGGTCAAGGTCGAGGCGAAGGTCGCCGGGCACGAGCGCGGCCCCAAGGTGCGGGTCTTCAAGTACCGCCCGAAGAAGGGCTATCGCCGTCGCGCCGGGCATCGGTCCGAGCTCACCCGGCTCGAGATCACTGACGTGAAGATGCTGAGTAGAAAACCGGCGGCCACAAAAACCGCCGCCGCATCTACGGCCAAGACAAAGTCGTCGGCCACAAGAACCGCCGACGGATCTACGGCCCAGAAGGAGGAGAGCGATGGCTCATAAGAAGGGGCTCGGCTCGAGCCGCAACGGCCGCGACTCCAACCCGAAGTTCCTGGGGGTCAAGGTGTTCGCGGGGCAGAACGTGAACGGCGGCGAGATCATCGTTCGCCAGCGGGGCACGCGCTTCCGCCCCGGGGACGGCGTCGGCATCGGGCGGGACCACACGATCTTCGCGGTTCGCCCAGGCGTGGTGCAGTTCTCGACCGGCCGGCGCGGCCGGACGATCTCGGTCGTCGAAGCCGACTAGCTTCACGGGAAATCCCCCTGTTTGACGCCGGGGCGCCGTGTTAGGTTCGCCCCGTTATGCGCCGGCCAGGAAGGTTGGCGGTCTGCCTCGCCGCAATCGCGACCGCCTCGCTGATCGCCGCGACCAGCGCTGCGGCCGCCGCCCCGACTCCTGACGAGGACAACCTCGTCAGGGCATACGCGCCGATCCTGCAGCTCCGGGCGCAGGAGGACCCGGTCGAGGACCCGTGCGACACGACCGAGGAGCAGTACAACCCGCCGACCTGGGTGGAGGTCGTGCTGGGGAACCCACGGGTCAAGCTGGTGCACCACGTGGACGGCCGGGACGTCGTGGTGAAGACGGCACCGACCGCGGCGGACATCGCGGGGCTGAACGAGGACTACTACCTCGACCTCCCGGCCGACCCGCTCTCACCCCACTGCGACTACGCAAAGGACTACGCAGGCCTCAGGGACAACGGCAGGGCGCCGGCGATCACCTACGCCCATATCGCGAGGGAGACGGGCCACTCCGGCCTGGTCGTGCAGTACTGGTTCTTCTACTACTTCAACCAGTTCAACGACGTGCACGAGGGCGACTGGGAGGGAATGCAGATCTCCTTCGACGCGGACACGCCGGCCCAGGCGCTCGCCGACGGCCCCAGCCAGATCGCGCTCTTCCAGCACGCCGGCGGGGAGCGCGCCGACTGGGACGACTCCAAGGTCCAGAAGGAGGACACGCACCCGATCGTCTACCCGGCGGCCGGTTCACACGCCACCTTCTACGACGACGCGATCTATATCCAGAACGGTAAGAACGGCTCGGGCGTCGGGTGCGACAACACATCCGAGCCGCTCACCCGCACCGAGCCCCAGCCGGTCATCGTGCCGACCCACGCTCCTCCGGGAGCTCAAGACCAGTGGCTGAGCTATTTGGGCCATTGGGGCCAGAAGGAGAAGGGGTTCAACAACGGCCCGACGGGCCCGGTAACGAAATCCCAGTGGCTCGAGCCCTTCACCTGGATGGACGGGATCCGGCAGGACAGCCCTCGACTGCCGGGAGGCACGATCCTGGGACCGGCGGCCTCGACCGCCTTCTGCGGGGCGATCGCCGGCGTCTCGGAGTTCATC
>DATDKQ010000066.1:0-4829 GCA_036519915.1 Solirubrobacterales bacterium
CGGAGCTCGGCGACCGCCTCGGAGGCGGCGCCGGTGTACGCGATGTACGGGATCTGCACGACGGCCGAGAGGATCGTCAGGCGGCCATGGGAGGCAGACGCGAGCTCGATCGAGGCCTCGAGTGCCCGGTCCGCCGCAGGCGATCCGTCGTAAGCGAGCAGCGGCCTGCGGCAGTGGGTCGCCTCGACCAGTGAGATCGGGCGCCGCCGCCTCACTTCCTGAGAGCCTCCAGGAGCAGGTCGACGACTCGGTCACTTCCGCCCGGCGCGACCTCATCGGCAGCCCGGGCCGAGGCGAAGAGGAAGCGGAGATCCTTGACGGTGGCATCGCTGCGCACGGTGCCGTCCTCGCGCGCGCGGTCGATCAGTTCCTGCCACGCGAAGCTCATCTCGGCGACAGCGACGACCACCTCGCGCCGCTCGGAGGTCAGGCCGAGGGCGCCGCTGAGCAGTTTGTTCGTCGCCTGCCGCTCCGCGATCCTGCGCACGCTGTCCTCGATCGCGGTCCAGGCGTCGGCGCGCTCACCCGCCTCCAAGACCTCCTCTCGCAGGAGCCCGAGCTGCCGGACGAGCAGAGCGGCCACCAGGTCCTCCTTCGAGCGGTAGCTCCGGTAGAGGCTGCCGATTCCGACGCCCGCAGCGGCTGCGATGCGGGGCATCGGCACGTCCAGGCCCTGCTCTGTAAAGACCTCGGTCGCCAGGTCGAGGACGCGCTCGCGCTTCTCGTCCGGCTCGAGCTCGCCCCACGGGGCCCCTTTGGGAGCGTTCTGCGTCACCGGGGGCGGAACCATCGTTCCGCTATCTTAGCGCGACCTCCGGAACAGCCGTTCCGCCCAATCTCGGTCCGTCCTTCGAATCGGCGCATTTCGGCTCTGCAGGCGTGACTTACGCAGGCACGCTGCTACCATTGCACTCGTCGGTTCACGTTTGGCGTGGGCCGGCGTTTCTTGTGCCTATCGGCCCGACTCCTGGGGCCGAGGGGCCTACTCCCAGTCCGATACGACCCCGCGAAAGAAGGGGAATGAAGGTCCGAGCCTCCGTCAAGCCGATTTGTGAGAAGTGCAAGGTCATCCGCCGTGGCGGAGCCGTTCTCGTGATCTGTTCCAACCCCCGCCACAAGCAGAGGCAGGGCTGATGGCGCGGATCGCGGGAGTCAACATCCCACTCAACAAGCGGGCCGAGATCGGCCTCACCTACGTCTTCGGGATCGGTCGCTCGACGGCCAACGAGATCCTCAAGGAGACGGGGGTCGACCCCAACACGCCGATCAAGGACCTCACCGAGGACGAGGTCGTCAAGCTGCGCGAGGCGGTCGAGAGCCGCGAGGTGGAGGGTGATCTCCGCCGCGAGCGCTCGCAGAACGTCAAGCGCCTCCAGGAGATCGGCTCCTACCGGGGGCTGCGGCACCGCCGCGGGCTGCCCGTCCGGGGCCAGCGCACCAAGACCAACGCGCGCGGCCGCAAGGGTCCGCGCCGGATGAGCATCGCGGGCCGCAAGAAGGCTCCGCAGCCCAAGTGAGCCACGGAGGAATTCGCTAGATGCCACCAGTTCCGAAGAAGGGTCGCTCCCGCCGCAGGGTCCGCAAGAACGTCACCTACGGCCAGGCCCACATCAAGACTTCGTTCAACAACACCATCGTCACCCTCACCGACCCCGAGGGCAACGTGATCGCCTGGGAGTCCGCCGGCTCGGCGGGCTTCAAGGGCTCGCGGAAGTCCACGCCGTTCGCGGCGCAGGTAACCGCCGATTCGGCCGCCAAGAAGGGCATGGAGCACGGCCTCGAGAAGGTCGAGGTCTTCGCGAAGGGCGCCGGCTCCGGTCGCGAGACCGCGATCCGCTCACTGCAGGCGGCCGGGCTCGACGTGACGACGGTGAAGGACGTGACGCCGCAGGCTCACAACGGCTGCCGTCCCCGGAAGCGGAGGCGGGTCTGATGGCGCGCGATACCGGTGCCCAGTGCAAACAGTGCCGCCGCGAGGGACAGAAGCTGTTCCTCAAGGGCGCCCGCTGCTTCACCGACAAGTGCGGCGTCGAGCGCCGCTCCTACCCGCCGGGCGAGCACGGCCGTGGCCGCATGCGCCAGTCCGAGTACCGGGCCCAGCTGCGCGAGAAGCAGAAGGCCAAGCGCTACTACCAGGTGCTCGAGAAGCAGTTCGCGAGCTACTACGACAAGGCGAGCCGCCAACAGGGCGTCACCGGCGAGAACCTGCTGCGCCTGCTGGAGTGCCGTCTGGACAACGTGCTGGTGCGCCTCGGCTTTGCGGCCTCACGCCGCCAGGCCAGGCAGCTCGTCAGCCACGGGCACTGGACGGTGAACGGCCGCCGCGTCGATATCCCCAGCTATCAGGTGAAGCCGGACGACGTGATCACGATCAAGTCGAGCAGCGCGGCCACGGACGTGGTCCGCGATGCGACCGAGCTCACCTCGGGAGTGCCGGCCTGGCTGCAGGCGGACCACGACTCACTCAATGCCAAGGTGCTGAGGCTCCCTGAGAGGAGCGAGATCTCGGCGCCCGTCGAGGAACAGCTCATCGTCGAGCTGTACTCGAAGTAACCCCCCCAGAGAAGGAAGTAGATACCTGATGGAAGCAATGACCACCCTGCCAGATTTCCAAGTCCCGAAGATCGCGGGCGAGGATGCCGAGGACAACAAGGGCACCTTCACGATTGAGCCCCTCGACAAGGGGTTCGGCTACACGTTCGGCAACAGCCTTCGCCGCGTGCTGCTCTCGTCCCTCGGTGGCGCCGCGATCACCAGCGTCCGCATCGAGGGCGTCGCCCACGAGTTCTCCACCATCCCAGGGCTGAAGGAGGACGTCACCGACCTGATCCTCAACCTCAAGGATGTCGTGGTGCGGATGCACACCGACGCCGACGAGGTCGAGACGCCGCTCGTGGCCACCGGCCCGGGCGAGGTCAAGGCGAAGGACATCGACCTGCCCGCGGGCGTCGAGATCCTCAACCCCGAGGCGCCGATCGCGACGCTCGAGAAGAAGACCAAGCTCGAGATGTACCTGACGATCGGCCGAGGCCGCGGCTACTCGCCGGCGGACGAGAACAAGTCCGACGACAAGCCCATCGGCGTGGTTCCGATCGACTCGATCTTCTCGCCGATCCGCCGCGCCGCCTATTCGGTCGACTCCGCCCGAGTCGGACAGCGGACCGACTTCGACAAGCTAACGCTCGAGGTCGAGACCGACGGCTCGATCGAGCCGGGTGCCGCACTCCGTGAGGCCGCGGAGATCCTGATCAAGAGCCTGGCGATCTTCACGACCGCCGACCGCGTGGATGAGCTTCGCGGCGAGGGCGCGATCGCGGCGACCGACGGGGCCAGCGGCGGCGAGGCCGCCGCAGTCCCGGGTGCCGACGGGCTTGACGAGATCCTGATCGAGGAGCTCGAGCTGGGCGTCCGCTCCTACAACTGTCTGAAGCGCGCCGGCATCCAGACCGTCGGCGAGCTGGTGCGGAAGTCGGAGTCGGAGCTCAACGCGATCCCGAACTTCGGTCGCAAGTCGATCGAGGAGGTCCAGGAGACCCTCCGCGCACGCGGCCTCTCGCTGCGCCAGGACTAGGGCAATAGAGTTCCCGGCTGAGCGACCGCGATGAGGCACCAGCGCAAGAGAGCCAAGCTGAGCCGGGACGCGGCTCATCGCACCTCGATGCTTCGCACGATGTCGAAGCAACTGATCGAGCACGAGCGCATCCGGACGACGCAGCCGAAGGCGAAGGCGCTGCGGCCGGAGTTCGAGAAGCTGATCACCCTCGCCAAGCGCGGGGATCTGCACGCCCGGCGCCAGGCGCTCTCGGAGCTCCACAACGACAAGTTCGCGGTCCACAAGCTGTTCGAGGAGATCGCGCCCCGCTACGCGCAGCGTCCGGGCGGGTACACCCGGATCGTCAAGCTCGGCCCTCGGCGGTCCGACTCCGCCGAGATGGTCTTCCTCGAGCTCGTCTAAGCGTCGCTGATACCGGTCGCGTCCAGGCCCAGCACGGGCTCGGCGGCGCCCTCGCAGCGGAGCAGAGCCGCGCGCTCGAGCCCCTCGAGCCTGTGCTCGCGAGCCGCGAGGAGCTCGGAGTCGGCTACGAGCTCGAGGAAGGCTGCCGCGCTCGGGTACCAGACGGCGATCACGTCGTCGAAGCGCTCCTCGCCTTCCCCGATCACGGTCCCGTTCACCGGGGCATGCCAGAGGATGCGGCCCCCGACCCGGTCCAGGACGCGCTGAGCGACCTCCCCATAGCGTGCATATGCCGCGGGGTCGCGGTAGCGGTTGAGGTTGAGCATCACCAGCGGCCCGTCGTCGGGACCGCCGGCAATCGCCTGCATCTCGACGACCTGCTCCGGCGTGGGCTCGACGGGCATCAGTTCTCTTTCGGGGGAGCGGGGCGGCGATCGAGAAAGGCCGCCCAGATCTCGGTCAGGGTCTGGATCGCGGCCTCGGCCGCGAGTCGCGGCTCGTGGCCGAAGGCGTCACGGAGATAGGCCTCGTTCAACAGGTTGAGCGCCCTCGCGCTCTCGGCGACGTCCGCGGGGGGGTTCTCCCGCAGGCCCGGCAGCTTCCCGAGCGAGTCCGTCGCGAGCTCGTTGAAGCGCCGGCGCAGCTCAGCACCGCGCGCGGCGATCTCTGGGTTAGAGGCGCCGGCCTCGGTTACCGCTCGCAACACCGGCCCATGGCGCTGGTACACCCGGACAGCAGGCTCGACGGCCGCTCGAACTGCCTCCAGGTCGCCCTCCTCCCGCCCGGCGTCCAATTCGACCTGGGCCTCGTACAGGCTCTCGATCGCCTTCGTCGCGGCCCGCAGGAGCAGGTCGGCGAGATCGTCGAAGTGGCG